>PCYF01000014.1:1899-10007 GCA_002762915.1 Candidatus Woesearchaeota archaeon CG10_big_fil_rev_8_21_14_0_10_32_9 | reverse complement strand
TCCAAACTCAGAATTAGTAGAAACATTCATTTCTCAAAAGAAAAAAATAATGGTTGGAGAAATAAAAATATACTCATTTGAATGGATACCTCCATTTACATCATGGTTAGGAACATATTCTGCCAAGGCAACTGTATTCTACGGAGACAAAGTCTTGAATATCAACAAGAACTTCAAAGTAACAGACAAATCATTCTCCTTTGGCGATACAACTTTAACTAATTCTGCTAAAGACAAAGTGCAACTTAACTTACAAATAAATGATGAACTAGGAACAAGTCTAGATGGAGTTTATGCAGAAGTTCAAATAATAAAAGATGGCGAGATATTTGATACATTTGTCTTAGACTCAACATACTTATCTGAAAATGGTCAAATTACATTTCCAGTAGAATTTGATTCAACACAACTTGAACCTGGAGAATATCAGATGAGTGTTAAATTATTTTATGAAGGAAAAACCGAAACGAAAGAAATGCCTTTGTATGTTGGAGCTGATGAAGTAAGTTTAACTCCGCTTCAAAATGGACAAACAGAGCTTGATTCAGCAGTACAAGTTACTAGAACTGAGAAATCACCAATAACTCTAATAATTGCAGGAGTGTTACTTGTAATTCTAATAGTAATTGCGATTAATAAACTAAAAAATAGAACAAAACCTCCAAAACAACCACCTCAACAGCCGCCAAAACAATCTCCTCAGCAGCAAACTCAACAAAAACCTGTTGCTGGAGAAGTTGATCCTTACGGGGAACAATATGATTTACCTGATTTAACTCCGCCAAATATGTCTTAGTAGGTTAACAGGACAAAACTCTTCAAAAAAGCATAACGTTTATAAATCATTCAGCTTTTCTGCAAAGTATGACTGATGTATTAATTTTCAATAAATGGAGCACAACTGGAATAAAAGTAGACGATCCTGGGATCGCACAATATTTATCTTTGGTCCCTGTAATTGTTCCCAAGACTGGAGCAAGATATGCCGGAAATAAGTTCCACAAATCAAAAATATCTATAGTTGAAAGATTAATTAACAAAGTAATGGTAACAGGTCACAGAGCTAAAAAACATATAATTAGTTCAGGTCACAATACTGGAAAAGCACACCTTGCTCACGACATCGTAAAAAGAGCATTAGAAACAGTAGAATCCAGAACAAAGAAAAATCCAATAGAAGTGTTAGCAAAAGCAATAGAAAATGCAGCACCACGTGAAGAAATAGTTACAATCGAATACGGTGGCGCAAGATACCCAAAAGCAGTAGAATGTGCACCACAAAGAAGAATAGACATGGTTCTAAAATTAATGGCACAAGGAGCAAGACAAAAAAGCTTCAATAAAAAGAAAAGTATTGAGTCAGCTTTGGCAGAAGAAATAATATCTGCATTTACCCTTGCTCAAACAAGCCAAGCAATATCTAAAAAGCTTGAAATCGAAAGACAAGCAGACGCAAGCAGATAAGTCTTTATTTCATAAGAGTCTCTACAGAAATTTTATTTGCTAGATATTCGTCTACTCTTTTGTGATAATCTTCTCGAACTACGCGTTCATAGCTTCTTGAGATATCTAAAAGCCCTCCATAAGGGATCAATGTAGCTATAATTTCTCTAGGAACCCAATCAAGTAAGGAACTATAATTTCTGCTTTCAATCACATATATTCCTGCAAAAAAAGTTTTCAGACTTAACTCTCCAACATCGAGCCACCAGCCTACACTCTGTAAGTGCTCTGATCCACTAAGTTTTAATGCACTTGTAAATGGTCCAAGAAACATATCAATATCATCTATCTTTTTTGCAACACTCATCCTATCATTAAATTTAAATTTATAAAATCTCGAATAATCTGTGCGCATAAGCTTCAGAAACAAAATTATTAAAATAAAAACGACGCAAAGATTTCCGTAAATATTTCACCTAATTAGTGCTCTTTTCGGATTATTTTTCTTAACTTCCTCTAAATTAATAATTGGCTTAGAAATTTTAATAGAATCATCAAAACCTATTCTAGGACAAGCAGTATTAATCCAAACTTCAACAAAAGGAAAATCTTCTAAAGAACCAAAATTATAAGTGTTGTCTAAGAAGAAATAAAACTCTTTTTCAGGATATTCTTCTTTAAGTTCAAGAGCTCTTTTCAACATCATCTGACCAGGTTTTGTTGTAATGATAACTCCTATTTTTTTTGAAAGATAAAATTTGCTAAGTGCTGCAATATGTCTTTTCTTCACCATATCCATCTCGATCTTATCCAAAATAAATTGCTTATCTGAAAAAGGATTAAACGCATAAACCATTTTATCCTCGTTTTTCCACAATAAAGCTTTTGGATGAAATAATCCATCGCCGATGTAAACAAACGCATCAAAAGATTCACTTGCATAATCATCCCACGTTTGAATGTTACATCCAAGAATCTGACCCTTATTTCTAGTATGTCCCGTCTTAAAAACAACAGCTTTTCTACCAGAATCAATTATTTGCTTTAACATTCCTTCCAAACTATCCATTAGCTGAATGGTTGTAAAAACAGCAACTTTTTTTGGAAGTTTCTTAATAAAACTATCAGGCAAAGTAACTTTTGATTTTAATCTTGCTTCAACGTGAACAACTTTCATACAATAAGAAAATAATCCTTTTTTATAAAGATATTCATAAAATTCATTACTAAAATTTATCGTCTTTTATTATTTATTTAACTTCGTATTAAGATCGTGCAATGCAACAATAAATAAAGATTCTGCCCAACCAAGAGGGGTGTTATCATTATACTTTGTAGAATTTGAATAATAAAGCTCAGGGACGCCTTGATCTGTTGCTGTTTCTAACATTAACTCAACAAAATATTCAGCTTTTTCTCTTCTGCCTAAATGCTCATAAATAATAGCTAGCCAACTTAAACCAAAACACCATTCGGCTTCTTCACTATATCCATCCGGATTTTTATTATAATAATGATCATTCTTATAACGAATAACTCCATGTTTTTTTAACAATTGATATTCAACATTTCTCAAAATTTCTTCTTTTTGCTTTTTATTAACTACATTGTATGGATAAATCAAAGATAAAAGTGCAAGATCAACAAACTTAGTTTTAGACTCTCTAGGAAGTAAATGATTTAAAGTTCTTTCACCAGATCTAAGAAGAACTTCAGGAACCTCTATTTCTGGCAACTTAGATACTTCTCTTAATCCTGAAACACAAGCACCAACAGAAGAAGCATGAACTTCCTCATTCATTTCCCACATTCCGCTATCTTCATCATGCCAATACTCTATGCTGTTAAGATATTTAACCAATTTATTAACAATTCTAATTTGATGTTCTCCTTTCAAAAGTATTTTAGGATTTCTCTGTTCAAGTTTTCCAATCATAAAAAGAATTGCTCCAATACTATCATTTTGTTTATTTCCCCAATCTTCCCAAAACTCATCAAATGTTTCTGGGTGAAAACGAGCATGAATATATTCATGTTTATACTTAGGTTTAGATGCAATTGCATAATCTAATTTGTATTCATGTTTCAAAAAAATATTCAACAAAGCGGTATACGTTTTTTCGACTGTTGTCCAATCTTCTAAAATATAAAAGGCTAAGCATTCATAAAAATTATCTCTTAACCAAGATTTATCGTATCCTGTGGAAGACTCTTTTTTAGAAGCTGCAAACAATCCTGAAGTATATTGTAAATTCTTAAGAATATTAAGGTGTTGAGAGATTATCTTCTTATAAGTTAAAGGCGCCTCTTTTTTCATAACCACTCATTTGAAATACTTATTAATAAAGTTAACTAAAATTTGAATGTACTTTGGATGTATGCGCCTAATTTTTTCTCTCTGCTATAACAAAAAATCCGTCCTTAATTAATTTCTTGCCATTTTTCTTTATGATTTTAGTTTTAAAATTAGCTTTTTCAAATAATTCAATTAATTCAGAAGGATGATACTCGCGAGTAGGCCAAGAATCTTTCTTTAATTGTTTTGCCAGAATTTTAAAAGGATCGGAACTTTTTCTTTGTCTGTAGAGCGTTGATATAATAACAAATTTCTTTGACACTCTTATTAATTCATTTACAAATTTTTCATGATCGTAAAGACACTGTAATGCTCCTATAGAAATAACAAGATCAAAAGTTTTGTTGTCAAATGATAAATTGTAGCCGTCCTCAACTTTAAAATTAATTTCAGAATACTTGTTTTTTGCAACAGAAATTGTGTTCTCAGAATAATCAACTCCGAGAACTTCAAGTCCTTGTTCTTTGAAAAATTTACAATAAGCACCAGGCCCACAACCTACATCAAGAACATTTTTTATTTCATTTTTTGCTGAATCATTTTCAGATTTTTTTAAATCAAAAAATATTTTTTTAGTTACATCTAATAATTCATCATATCCTTCTTTTGACCAGCAAGACATTTCATGTTCTGGAATATTTAATGATGCTTTGCAATCGAATATTTCTCTCCATTTCTCATCCATATTTGGCTTGGACATTTTGTTAAAGAAAGCAACCAAAGATTTATAAACTACGCGATATTTTCGAGAAGTGATGGGCTATCAGAAAAAAGAAGATTCGCAAGACGAATTTGAAAGAGTAAAACTTCCTCGGGGAAATGAAGTAATAGGTGTTCTAGAATCAAGACTCGGCGCATCAAGATGTGATGTAAGATGCTTGGATGGAAAAACAAGAAATTGTAGAATCCCTGGAAGATTAAAAAGAAAATTATGGGTGCGAACTGGAGACATAGTTTTAGTTGAGCCTTGGGAATTTGGCGGCAACGAAAAAGGAGATATAATTTACAAATACAGACCGACACAAGTAACCTGGTTACAAAAAAATGGTCATCTTGATAAACTTCAAGATTTAGAAGACTTCTAAATTTTTCTGTGCCTTTTTTCTATAAGTATTTATTTACAAAACATTTTTTATTTTAATTTCTTTTTAGCATTTGATGTTTTTTTAGTTTTAACTTTCGTGTCATTTTTCAAAAAGAATGTCTCGTAAATTATTAATCCGAAAACACCTACAAAAATAAAAGAATCTGCAAAATTAAAAACAGGCCACCAACCAAAATTAATAAAATCAATAACAAATCCTCTAAATATTCTATCAATTAAATTTCCCAAAGTTCCAGTTATAATTAAGGCAATAAAAAATAACGACTCCTTAAACTCGTGTCTAAAATAAACAAATGCGACTATTGCAATTATAGAAACAAAAATTAGAAATAAATTTGTTCCTTGAAATAATCCGAAGCTCATCCCGGTATTTTTAACAAATGTAATTCTGAATAAACCTAAATCAAAATCTTTTTCAAATAATAATATTTTAGAAAGTTGATCAAATATTAATAATGCGACAAAAAGAATGATTCTCGAAATTTTTTTCATGATGATAAAATAATGTTGGTGTTTTAAATTCTTTTCTTTACCATGGATACTTTTTCGGAGGCTCCGCCGGAACTTGTTGTCTCTTTAAAGATTCAATTTCATGATGTAAACTATTAAGTTCAGATCTAATTGCGTCCAATTTTGCGAGCACTATTTGGATATCTTTTGATATGTCTGAAGATTGATTATTTGATCCGTTATTATTGCTTTGAGCATTATCAAACATAGGTAAAGGTTGTCTAGATACTTTAGGATTTCCAAAGCTATCAAATTGAGGAGGCTCTTCTTGAAGGTCATTTAATTTCAAACCGGAGTTGATATCCATTAAAGGATCTTTATGCTCAGAAAGATCTAAACCAAAATTATTTTGAAGATTTCCTCTAGATTCCAAACCAGGAACACTCATATTATCAGATTCTTTCTTTTTTCCAAAACCAAGAAATCCCATCAAGATCCCTCCGCAGCAATTTTTCCAGTCATTGAATCAGACAAAGAATATGGAACAAAGGATAAACTTTTGATTGTGTTAAACTCTGGTGAAATTATAATTTTGTTTGTTCTTATATTATTGATTAAAAATAATCCAGAATTCTCTTTACTCGAATCAAGGAACATTTTGTAAAAAACTAAATTCTTAATTTTTTGAGCTGACTCATAATTATAATTTAAGTAATTTTCCACACTTGTAGCATCTTGTTCATTAAGATTTTTTGTTAATAATGAAAGCTCTTGTTCAATTGAATTTGAATTAATTAATGTTAGAAAATCTTCAGAAGAAATATTTACAGAAACATTTTCAAGTTCTAAAACACTATGTTCTTTAAGTGCGTCTGGAAGAATAATTATTAAGAGTCCATCTTCTGGAGTTAACAGACTAAGTTCCTTATTAGTATACTTTTCCTTAAAATTTTCTAGTTCGCTTTCTGAATAATGAGTTATGGCTCCCTTAATCAAGATTTGATTAATTTCTCTTATTGGAGGGATTTCAACACCTGCTTTGAAATTCTGCTCGTCGTAAAATAACAAAATCTTCTTTCCAGAAACTAATCTTTCGAATTTATTGAGATCTGAATAAATCATTAGTCCAATGACGAGACCGATTATGATAAAAACGACAACGACCACGCTCAGAGCTTTGAGCACACTCTTTAGAAGTTTGAGAAATACGAAGAACAGCACAATTAACACGGCTATGATTATTCCTAATGTAACATCCAAAACTAACACCTCTGTTTCTTAATACAGAACAGGATTATATAAAGGTTTTTGTTTAGATATTTGATGTTTTCTGAAGATTTTTCAAAGCTTCATTAGAAGCATATATTTGAGATGCTACAATTCTTCCTGCCAAAGTGCACCTATCTGGTGTTTCTTTTGTTGGACATATTCTGAAAAAATTATTATTTGTGGAGTTTTCTACTTTGTTTTTAATATCTTGATCAAGTCTAAGATCTGATGGAAGCATCCAGTCGTATCCTGTAGTTAAACCAATACCTTGTTCTCCTAATGTTTTCTTAAGATCTATTGCAGAAAGTTGTTCTGGTAAATTCAAAGTAAAAAATGGAGATCCTGCGAATGGAAGATTGTAAGTTAAGCCAAGATTTTTATCAGGATTTAAACCATAATTTAATCCAAATAAAAAAGCAGAAGTGTTAGTGATTAAATGCTCTCGTATTGTTTCGTTATATTTACAAGAATTAAGTGTACTTAAGACTCTTGTTGCTAATTCTAAAGAAAGTTCGTCAGTGATATAATTGTTATTTAAGTGTACTTTGGATGTTTTCGGAACTAAAGTCCAAGTTATTCCTACGCCTCGTGCACCATATCTTTTTGAAGAAGTTTCTAAAATTATTCCGCTTTCCGAATTCTCTGATGCGGACAATTTTTTGTCTCCTTCTTTTAATCCTCTAAAGACATCATCAAATATTGTTGTTATTCCATATTTATTAGAAAGATTATCTGAGTGTCTCATCTTGTTACTATCGCACAATAGTTCTATTTATATATTTTGCCTTTATGGGGGAATTATTGCGTCTAAAAGTTATACTTAACCCAAGAATTTAACCAGTTTTTGTTTATCAACAAGCTGTTCTTTACCCGAAAGCATATCTCGTATCTTATATTTTTCTTCATTTAATTCATTTTCGCCAATGAAAACAACAAAAAGAATCTCGTACGCAGAAGCATATTCTAATCCTTTGCTAATATTTTTATTAAAAGAATTAATCTCAACAGAAACATTATTCTCACGCAAAAACTCAGCAAGTTTCAACGTTTCAGAATTTGTTTTAATAGAAATAAGTAAAGCTTTAACAGTAGTTTTCTTCAATGCCTGAGTTTTTCTTTTTACAACTTCAAAAATAACATCCACTCCAAAAGATAAACCTACAGCAGGGTATTCTTGATTGTTTCTAACAAAATCCCCAATCATCTTATCGTATCTTCCACCTGCAGCAATGCTAGATTTAATTTCTGAATCTTTAGCAAAAACTTCATAGACAGTTCCGGTGTAATATGCTAATCCTCTTGCTAAACTAGGAATAAAACTAACTTTAGTATTCATTAAATTCAAATAATCAAATAATGATTCAATTTCTTTTACTGGTTCATCTCCAAGTTCTTTTTTCAAAAATTCAAGATTCTTTTTGGTAGAAGATTTATCTTCTGTTAACATTAACAATGAATCAATCATTTTTTTATCCAGACCATTTT
>PCYF01000014.1:0-1882 GCA_002762915.1 Candidatus Woesearchaeota archaeon CG10_big_fil_rev_8_21_14_0_10_32_9 | reverse complement strand
CTTTTCAATTTTATCAAGACTCAAAATAGAAGACATCCATTTGTCCTCGGGAATTCCTGATTTTTTCATTATTGCATCTAGAACTTTTCTATTATTTACTTTGATTTCAACATCGATTTTTAAGTCATTAAAAACAAGACTGGCAATTTTTAATAATTCAGCTTCCGAAAGCATATCTTTACTTCCTACAACATCTGCATCACACTGAGTAAATTCTCTAAATCTGCCTGCTTTTATTGGACCATCTCTAAATACTTGTCCTATTTGATAACGTTTAAATGGTAGTTTAATTGTTGGCGTGGTTGCAATGTATCTAGCAAAAGGAACAGTTAAATCATATCTCAAACAAAGATCTCTTTCTCCTTGATCATTTAATTTAAAAGTTTCTTTAAGAATTTCAGATCCGCCTGCATATTTTGAGGCAAGAACATCAAACCTTTCTATTATGGGGGTATCTAATGGATTGTAACCATACAACTCGAAATACTTTTGAATTGTTTGTACAATTTCATTTTTTTTAATCTTTTCTTCAGGATTAATGTCCTTTACACCCTTAGCTAGTTGTATTTTCATTTTTGCCTCCTTAAAAAAAGAGGGCGGCTGCCGGGAATTGAACCCGGTCCCAGGGTTCCACAGACCCCGATGCTAACCGGTACACCACAGCCACCATTCTCTAATTGTGTTGTAGAATCTTTTATAAAACTTTTCAGAAAATTTGAGAATTGCGAAGCATCTAATTTAACAGTGAATACAATCAGCGCTTAATGCGCCTTGGGCCTCGGTTTTATTCATCATTTTTTTGTGTAATTGTTTATATTTAATAAATATTGTGATTTGTTTGGGGATGTGTTTAAATGAATGAACGATAAGTTTTTGCTTCATTAAAAATGCGTTCTAGCGCTTCTTTTGTGTATCTTTGTTTTGGTATAATTCCAAGACATTCTGCTACAATTTTTACAAGATTATTTGTGTTTTGTTTTGTTTCAGATAATGTGCTATCAAATTGTAATTCTCTTAATTCTGCTTTTTCTCCAACATTACTATCACTTTTAAAATGATTTATTGAACAATAAATAAAATTTTTTGAAGATGTTCTACTCGTAATTGGTCTGTTATTATATGGATTTGTGCCCATATTTGAATTCCAAATACTAATATATTTTGCGGGAGCTTCACATTGATTACAATCTTCTTCTGAAACAAAATTATTTGCAACGAAATTTACAAAATCAAATCTTTCCTTTAATTCACCATATTTAACTTTAGCAATAATGTATTTGAAATATGTGTAATCTTTTAGTGCAAGTTGTTCAACTGATAATGCTGCATCTCCTTTAATTGCAGATCCATATTTTCCAAAGGGCATTATAACTGGCATTTTGTTGTCCTCATATTTTCACAAATTTTACTGAATCCTATGTTGAAATATGTTTCGTTAAAAACACAATCTTTGAACGAATCTTTTAGTCTTTGTTGAATGTTTCCATTAAATGAAATGCTAGTTGTTGGACTTAGTTTATAATTCAAAAATATTCCTTCTCTTAAATGAGATAATCCTTTATTTGAATTGAAATACTTATTGTTATAAAATAATTCTGCATCAATTGAAGCGGAAAGATTGTCCGATATTTTTGATGTTGGTAAATCTTTTTTTGCGGTGATGCTTGCATGCCAGCTATCTTCAAAATCTCCAAATGCTTTTCCTGTATTAAAGTTTAAGTTAATTGGTTCTGTGTTTAAATTTGCATTTAACTTTATTTCTTTTGCATCGCTAAATGTGCTGTTTGGAAATGTGTAATATCCAAAAGTTCCTGTTAAATCTAAAGAGGTGTTTTTGTTTAATTCAAAGTTCTTTTTTGCATTTAAGAAATAATCTACTTCC
>PCYF01000025.1:7214-8700 GCA_002762915.1 Candidatus Woesearchaeota archaeon CG10_big_fil_rev_8_21_14_0_10_32_9 | reverse complement strand
TTTACATTTCCTGCAACATCAAGACGTTCTGAAGGATCACTTTTGCCTATTCCTACTTTTCCTCTTATTGAAGATCCAGTATATGATAAGATTATATTTCCCTCTGGTTTTGTAGCGTTACCCGTTCCGCCATATATGTATATACTCTTCGCAGTTTGAGCCCCATCACTTGAAGGAAATATTCCATAATCCCCCGCCATATTTGGAGAAGAGGATTGGGCAAAGTTCAAGTATGGTGAAGAAGTAATGGCTATAGAAATCAGATTAGCTCCTGTATTCAAAGGACTTATTGTGGACGTATAAAGAATCGGGTGAAATCCTGCTCCAGCAGCTTCAGACTTAACTGCAGATACAAATGATATTGATAGTAGCAAAATTAAAGAGACTAATAGTATTTTCAAGATTTTCAAATTCCTCACCACACTGAAACTTTAATGTAACGACTATAAAAAGTTTTCCATTATTTGTTTAGAGAAATATTTAAATAATAACCACATTATAAATAATTAAAGAGGTGTCTTTCTTGAAGAAGAAGCAAAATTTTAACAAACAATTACTTGGAGGAATGATTGCATTCGTTGTTTTTTTAATAATATTTCTTGTTACAAATTCAATAGTGGAGAGAAATAATAGAACTTTTGCGGAACTTTCTGCAAAAGAAAAAGTTGACTATATTAATAAAATTGTAACATTCACAGACAATGAAAATTATTTCAGTTATGCAGTTTTTGCTGAGGATAGAACTTATTGTGATTTTATCACTAATTCTTCATTAAAAAAAGAATGTTACAAGTACGCAACGGAATATAAAGAACAACCTTTTTATCCTGAGATGAGTGCGCAAGAAATGGAAGATGAAACTGCATTTCAAGCAGCATTGTTTTCAGAAAATAAAACGGTTTGCAACAATATCTTAAATGAAGACAAGAAAAATTCTTGCATTACTTTGTTGAGTTGATATTATGGACTTTTTAGTAATTTTAAACAGACTATCTTATGTATTGATGATAATTTCATTAATATATACTTTGTATGAATTTTATATAGCTTATAGATTAATTGAAAAAACTCTGGTACAACAAAAAGATTTAATGAGTAAAATTCTAATTATGATGAAAAATAAAAATTCAAAAGAATTTATTTTTAATAGTCTTTTGAACGAAGGATATTCCAAAGAAGAAATTATCTCAAAGTTTAAAGATATTTATGATTTGTTGGGCGTCAAGAAAAATCAATAAGCACAGGATTAATAATCATAATGTAATCTTTGCTTTTCATTTTTATAGAATCGTTGTGCGTTCCCGCACTAAAAAATATTATTTCTTGGTTTAGAATATCTTTACTTACATAAACTTCAAGATTAAACAATGTTCCAAACGGAGGAACACTTCCAATTACGCAAGTTGTTTTTTCATATACTTCTTCAGGAGACGCAAGAGAAGCACTTTTCAAATCAAGCAAATTTTTTAATTTTTTTAAATCTATT
>PCYF01000025.1:0-7135 GCA_002762915.1 Candidatus Woesearchaeota archaeon CG10_big_fil_rev_8_21_14_0_10_32_9 | reverse complement strand
CCGCTTGACTAACAGTGTTTCCTCGGATTTTTGCTGCATCTTCACTTCTATGAACATGTTCATGAGTTAAATGTTCAAATTGAACATTTTTTTCATTCAAGAGCTTAAAAATTTTTTCTAGTACTTCTTGACCCATAATTATCACAACCAGTTAGCGCGCATAAACTTTATTTTATAAATAATATTTTATACAGGATGTTTTTTATTTTAGTTATTTTAAATTATTAATAGTATTGTTAAAATATGTATATAACAAAAAAATGTATTAACACAAAAATTGTTGCAATCCAATCAAATTTGTGAATCACTAATTTATTGTAAGCTTTATTCCAATCGAGACCTTCTTTTCCTTTAGTGTTTTCTGCAAAAAAATTGTACCATTTTTTAGAGAATGGATAGAAAAACATCACACCTTCGTTACAGAAAAACATATCCATGGCTAGATGAATAAATACAGCAATTGCAGCCAATATAAAAAAAGCATCTTGAGTTATCGCTGCAACTAAAATCAAAGGACTGTAGACTATTGGCCAATGACTTGGCCACGAATGATGGTGTCCCGGAACCTCATATTTTTTTCTCTTCGTTTTTTGTCTGATCAAATCTAAAAGATAGTCAAAATCTGGAAGAACACTAAAAAAAACAAAAACAATAACGTACTCAATAGGAATATTCCCTCCTACAATTCCTGCAAATAAGTTAAGTAAAATGTATGGGTACGCTAAGTGAGACATTAAGTGCATTTTTATTCTCTTGTTATCTTTTCTTTCATCGAGAATTATTTTTCTTTATAAAAAAGTTATGCTTAGCGATAGAATAAACAAAAGGTTTATAAAGTACGAGTTGAGTAGTATGCGTATGGCAGTTACCGCATTTAGAGGAGCACTTGAATTTATGGATAGGCTCGGAATCTTTGATACTGTTCTTCCATTCTTGCTTGTATTCACTCTTGTTTTTGCATTCTTAGAAAAAACTAAAATTTTTGGAACAGAAGAATACAGATCTGAGATTGATGGAAAACAACTTATTGTTTCCAGAAAAAATCTGAACAGCATGGCTGCATTTACAATTGCATTCTTCGTTGTTGCTTCTACTCAACTAGTTGCATTAATAAGTGAACTTACCTCGAAAGTTGTTTTGTTAATAATATTAGTTTTCTCATTCACACTTACAGTCGGATCCTTCCAGAAAGAGGAAAAAGATGGTTTTTTCCTCAATAAAACTTGGACCACTGTATTTGAAATAATTGTATTTTTCGGAATAGCTTTAATTTTCCTTGATTCATTAGGTTGGCTTGATTTGGTGATGACTTGGTTGAGCGGAATGTGGGGAAGTGAAGCTACGGCATCAATTGTAATGTTAGTAGTTATTGTTGGATTCATGATTTATATTACTTGGAGCCCTGAGAAAAAGGGAGATGCCAAGAAAAGTTAGTTTTATTGAAAAGAAATATAAATGAGTAAGATAATGGTTGAATGTAAAAAAGGTGATTATTGATGGTTTACTGGGATTTCAGATATTTAATGTATACGCTTGAAAACATGGGCATAGTAGATGTCATCATGCCATTCATTCTTATTTTCACTATAATTTTCGCAGTTCTTCAGAGAACAAAGATTCTTGGTAAAGATGAAGAAGGAAAGCCAAGAAAGAATTTTAACGTTATAATTTCATTAGTTATGGCTTTAGCAGTCGTTATTCCTCACGTAACTGGAAGATATCCTTACGGTTTAAGTGTTGTAGATATTATTAATGAAGCACTTCCAAATGTTGCTCTTGTTGCAGTAATAATCGTTATGATTCTGTTAATAATCGGAGTATTTGGTAAAGAACTTGATATTGGCGGAAGTAGTTTTGGAGGAATATTTGTAATATTAGCATTCCTAGTAATCTTATTCATATTTGGAACATCAGCTGGATGGTTTGATAATAATTTACCTTCTTGGTTGTATTTCTTACAGGATCCTCAATTGCAGGCACTCGTTGTCACGTTATTGGTATTCGGAATAGTAATTTGGTTAATTACTAAAGAAGATAAACCAAAGACCGGCAATGATACTAATCTTTTGAAGGAAATCAATAAGATGATTAAGAATCCTTAAGTGGCTTGGTGATTTTTGAATGGCAACTTTCCTCGATATTGGTGTGTTGAATTACTTTAATGTTATTTTCACACTATTATTGGTTTTTGTTATAATTTATGGGTTCTTATCATTCATGAAACCCTTCGGAGGAAATACAGGTCTTTATGCATTAGTTGCATTTGCATTCGCAGTGTTAAGCATAACAAGCCCTGGAGCCTTAGCACTTATCACATTTATCACACCTTGGTTCTTCGTCGTAATATTCATTGGATTTTTTATATTATTCATTTTGATGATGTTCGGCCTAAAACACTCTGATCTTAAGGCGGGCGCGCGGTCAGAATTTAGAATCTGGCCTATAATTTTTGCAATTCTTATATTGCTATTTGGTTTGGGTAACGCATTTGGACAGCAAACACTTAATCAAGGAACTGGTTCAACTGGAACAGGTACAACTAGTACTTCAGGAACTGATACTAGCGTAACAACGACCGATAATTTAACTGTTGGAAATAATGGTGCTCCAGGAACTCCAGATGAAACAGCCACAGATAATTTTGGAAATAACGTTCTTAATACTCTTGTAAATCCACAAGTTCTTGGAATGATAGTTGTTATGCTTATTGGTGCTTTTGCTATGTTCTTGTTAACTAAATCTTGGATAGACAACGATTAGACTAAAAGCACACTCTGATTAAAGAATTATAACTTGTATATATCTAAATAAAAATAATAACTAATAGAAAATATTTTTGTACTTATTGTTCTTCTTGTTGAACTTTTTTCGGCACAGGTTTTTTATTAAAGTCTTTAGATATTCTTGATAATTCAGATACATTTTCAGTGAATACAGGTAAGACTTTTGAGAATACTTTCTCCATTGCTTTCACTTCTGCACCAACATTTGTAATGTTTCTATCGTAATCATCAATCTTAGATATTATAGCTGAATGTAATTTATCAAATTCTCTTCTTATATCTTCAAATCTTTGTTCTAGAGAGATCATTCTATTATTAGTTGTATTTTTCCAGTCAACTATTTTATTTAAGTCTCTGACAAGATCATTCCATTTTTCATCTATTATTGCTTCTACAAGTTCCTCTGTTGAAGAATCTGCACGAACACTTGTAGGTTGTGTTTGAGCTCCAAAACTTGGTCTGTCCTGATATGAATTTGCTGAGAATCCTGGCGCACTAGGAGGGCTCATTGAGTATTCATTTCCAAAATTTTGTTGTCTTGGTTCTGCAGAAGGCATATCTACTTGATTCATTGAATCAAAAATCATCGAGGAAGAATATCCTTCTCGTTGTAGAGATTGTATTATTTGATTATTGTCCATTCCCTGAGCACGCATAGTTTTTATTTTATCTAATGGTAAACCTTGCGGGTTAAAGTTTGGCGCGGCTCCGAAAATTGGCATTTTTTATTTCCTCTTTTTAATTGTCTACCCAAGATAAGTATATAAAAGTTTCTTTTAAGATTTTCTTTTAGAAGATTTCTTTGAGACAGATTTTGACTTTTTATACTTGCCTGGTTCTTTTTTCTCAGGCGTCTCAATTTTTTTCAGTTTTTCCTGTTTTACTACAGGCTCCACCAATTCTTTTTTTCTTTCTTCTAATTCATCAATCAGCTCATCTACCTCTTTTCTTGTCACAAATTGTAAAGGTTCCCACATATCTAGATATTTTTCTATTACCTTGAAGTCCTTTTGTTTAACTACGTCTTTGAACTCAGATTTCATCAAAGTCACATCTTCTGTTAAATCTTGAAGTTTCATTTTTGCTTCGGCCAGCTCTTCGTTTAAAACTCTTTTTTCTTTCGAGAATGTTCTTTGAGTTTCTAATAATGCTTGATCAGTTAGCTGATTTTTTTTTCTTAAATTTGTATATCTGTCCTCTAAAATTCTTAGTTCTGCTGCTACATCTGCCAGCAATCTTGTGAGCGTTTTTGCTTCTTCATGTCGTTTTATACTTTCTCTGAATTGTTGCATCTCTTGTTCAGGCATATTTCCAGAACTACCAAATTGATTACTAGAATTAACATCTATATTCTTAAATCCGGGTCTTTCGTTTCTATTTTGAGTTTGTTGAGGCGCATCCACTTTAGGTTATATTTATTTGGTTCATTTTTATATTTTCGCTTTTGAAGTAAAAAATCTAACAAGAAAAGGTTTATAGAGAAAAGATTTATATACAATAGAGGCCGTATTCTTGTTTGTTAACTGTCTTCAAATTGGTTAATCGCGCATTAGACAATTAATGAGTAATTGAGGGTGAATTTTTGGTAGAAAAGAAAAAGGGAACTGGTTTTTTCCAGGATTACGAAATAGTCAAAGAGGGCTATGATAATCTTCTTCGTGTTAATTACATAGATGTTGCCAGACTTCCCTCACTTGAAGACGATTCTCTTTGTATGGCTAAAACTTGCGAGCTTTTAATTGCTAATCCTAGTATCACTAAAATTATTTTTAATCAAAAGCATGATTATGAGTATGATTATGATCAAGTAAGATATATTGTTGAAATTGCAAAATTGTACAAGCAGTTAATAAAACAAAAAGATTTATTTTCTTATGAAGCATTATCTGGTTTGCTTGATGAGTCAAACAAGTACATTCTTGCACAAAGATATAACGAAATTCATAGTTTGATTTTTAATTTTATGACTAGGGATCCTGTTGGTTGTTTTGTTGAATTAAAGAGAATTCATAGGCGGGAAAAAATTGAAACGGATAAAGAGTTTGATAAAAAGATTCTTGCTGCAAAAAAGAATTACATGAATCTTATTGAGTTTTTGATTCAGAGTCTTGAAAATACAAGAATAATTCAAATAGTGTTACCTTACCTGGCAGGGTATAAAATAGGTGATCGTGAAGTTTACAGAAAAGTTTTCTCTCCAATAATAAAACCTGATTTTATGTTTACAAAGTTGATGGCGACGTATCCAAAAGATGGCGAGGAAGTTATGAATTATAGCGTAGGCGATACAGAAGTTGTTATCTTCAAATTGCCAGATAATGTTCAATATTTATATCATATTATTCCTCCAGAGTTTAAGCTTTCTGAAGAAAAATATGAAATTCTAGATATGGCCAGAAAAATTATGGCAGATTATAAGCCAGAAGAACAAGATTTTGTTAATCCTCAGAGAATGAGAGAAATTTTTTATAATGTTGGAATGGATTTATTGGAAGAATTAATTGAATATAAAAAACTAAACTTAACTATTGATGAACTTGAGGATCTGACTCAAATTTTAATAAGATACACAGTTGGTTTTGGTTTGATTGAAGTTCTTCTTAAAGATGAACATGTTCAAGATATAACTATAAACAGCCCAACGGGACAGTCCCCGATTTTTTTAGTTCATTCTGCATTTGACGATTGTAGAACAAACATAATCACAAGTCTTAGTGATGTAGAATCTTGGGCATCAAAATTAAGATTATTATCAGGAAGACCTCTTGATGAAGCCAATCCTATTCTTGATACAGATATTGATATTCCTGGCGTGGCTAGCGCAAGAGTTGGTGTTATTGGTAAACCTTTGAATCCTACAGGAATTGCTTATGCTTTTAGAAGACATAGAGATAAGCCTTGGACTCTTCCTTTGTTTATTAAAAATGGTATGTTGAGTCCGATGGGCGCGGGATTAATTAGTTTCTTAATCGATGGGAATAGAACGTTACTTGTTGCTGGAACTAGAAGTGCAGGAAAATCTTCTTTACTTGGTAGCGTTATGGTTGAATTAATGAGAAAATATAGAATAATAACTATTGAAGATACACTTGAACTTCCTGGCAATGCGTTAAAAGATCTTGGATATAATATTCAAGCCATGAAAGTAGCATCCGCTTTATCAAAAGGAACAAGCGAGTTACCTGCTGATGAAGGAATACGTACTACATTAAGAATGGGGGATTCAGCTTTATTTATTGGAGAAGTTAGAAGTACTGAAGCAAAAGCATTGTATGAAGCTATGCGTGTAGGTGCACTAGCCAATGTTGTTGCAGGAACAATTCACGGCGATAGTCCTTATGGTGTTTATGATAGAGTCGTGAATGATCTTGGAGTTCCTAAAACCAGTTTCAAAGCTACAGATATTATTATTGTTGCTAATCCAATTAAGAGTGCAGATGGTTTACATAAGTGGAGAAGAGTAACTCAAATCACTGAGGTTAGAAAAGATTGGGAAGATGATCCTTTAAGAGAAAAAGGTTTTGTTGATTTAATGAAGTATAACGCAAAGACTGATTCTCTTGAACCTACAGATGATTTAATTAATGGTGATTCTGAAATTCTAAAAGCAATTGCATCTAATGTTAAAGAGTGGGCAGGAGATTGGGATTCTATTTGGGATAATATTATGTTAAGATCAAAACTAAAGGAAACTCTAATAAATCAAGATGAAAAAGAACCTGAGTTAGAATTATTAGAAGCGCCATTTGTAATTGCGTGCAATGATCAATTTCATAAAATGAGTGATAAAGTAAAAACAGATACCGGGAAACTTGATAGTAAAAAGATTTTTTTCCTTTGGAATGATTGGTTAAATCGCGAAATTCGTAGAAGAAAGCAAGATATGAAAAAGTAAATTAAATTATTACAATTTAGACGAGTACATTATAAAGAATAGAATAACTTAAAAAGAAGAAGTTTCATTTTATTCTTTACTTTAAAAAAAAGAAGGATGAGTTATGAAAAAAGACGAGCTCGATTACATAGACATTAAACAAAAGTACAAGAGTCGTATCAATAAAGAACTTGGGAAAAAAAGCGATCCTGTAAAAAAAGTCACAACTAGCGACTATAATTCATTTAAAAAAACATTTCTTCCTAAAGAATTGACTTTGTATGAACAGGCATGTAATTTTGCAGAAAAAATAATCCCTATAAAACCTGATTCTAAAGGCATTCCTGAAATTGAAGAGGCCATTCGTGTTAGTCATTTGAACATCAGTCCTACTGGAACTATGAGTTTTGCAGCACTCTCAATGATTGCAATAATTTTTGCCTCAATTGTTCTGGGATATTTGATCCCTTTTGTTCTT
>PCYF01000017.1 GCA_002762915.1 Candidatus Woesearchaeota archaeon CG10_big_fil_rev_8_21_14_0_10_32_9 | reverse complement strand
TCTTGTTATCTATTTCAAATTCCAATTCTACTCTTCCTGTTTGTTTTCCATGTCTTAAGAGTGCTGAACCTGATAATGCTCCTCTTATTAATCCAAATAGTGCAAATTCTATTGCTAGAAGTATTGTTGTTTTTCCGGAACCTATATCTCCAGATAATAGTGTTTTTCCTTTTTGAAATTCTAAATCTAGAGAATTATACGACCTTATGTTTTCTAAGTGAAGAGACTTTAGTAACATGGAGTATAGAAACGTGTTTATCTTTAAATGATTTGTTGGTTTTAAGAGTCTTTGTAAAATTGTACTATTTCTTTTGGAGGATACTCTAATCCTGCGGGCGTTGTGTTGTTTGTAGGTGTTCTAAATTCTTTTAAGTTCTCTTTTAGTTTTTCTTTCCAATCGTGATAGAATAGGGTTCCATTTAATATCGCATTTGGCAAGATGACGTCAAATATTCCTGCAGGTGCAGCAGTATGTTCATCGTGCTTTACGTGTTTCCACGTTCTATAAGGTAATTGAACTGTTTTTATTGCTGTGTTTATTCCCATAATTATTCCTGAGCTATATCCTGTGTATTTTAGTGTTTCGCCCACAATTGGCGCAATTTGCGTTAGTGAAGATGAAATATTCTCTCCTAAATCAGGTACTGTGTACGCTAATAATGCTGTAAGAACTGTTGAACCCCAATCAAATTTAAGGTGATTTCCTGTTATGAATGGTCGTTCTACTTTCATTATTTTAGCTAAAGGTTCTACATATCTCTCAGGCAATCCGCCCAATTCAAATGCGAGTAAATAATCTGTAATGCTTTTTCCTTTAGTTGGTCCATTTGCAGGATATGCAAACTTAGAAACGGTTTTTGCAACTAGAGTTGGCCATTTATATTCTTCAACAAGAAAGGGAGTTAGATCTCTTCTGAAACTTTCAAGAGCTTCTTTTTTTTGTTTTTTGTTTTCTGATTCTCTGTATGGTTTTTTATATTTTTGTAGAATGTCTTCTATTGTTTTACTAGGTTTGTCATCGGTTTCTATTTTTTGCGTAGTGTCTTCTAATAAAATATCACTATGAAGCATTCTGCTTGCCGTGTAAAGTTGCATATCTCTTATTGTGTCAAACATGTCTTTTGGAACTTATTCTGTCTTTTTAAATATTGTTGATTGACCTAGAATTGTGTTGTTCTTGTTTAATATATTTTATAAATGATTTAATATTACGTCCTTTTATGGAATCAGAAAGGTTTCTAAGATATTGTTCGAACGAATCTTGTGAATTTTATAAAAAAAAGATGCGTGGTAACATTATTCAGTACGGCGTTCAGAAAAATGGAACAGTTCGTTTTAAATGTACTTCTTGTGGTAAAACTTTTACTAAGACGCGTAGTACAATATACTTTTACAAGCATATAACTAAAGATGAATTGAAGGTTATGTGTAAATTGTTAGCTAAGAAAATGAGTTTCAGAGGTATTGCTAGAAAAACTAATAGACATCTTGATACTGTTAGAGGAATGTTTCGCACTGTTAATGAAAATTTTGACAAGTTAAAGAATTATTTTTTAAAAGATCTTGATTTGTCTAAAGAAGAAGTAAATTCCATGTCTGAACACTTAAAAAAGAAGAAATCCAAGAAAACCTTTAAAAACTGAACATGTGTTCGCAAAGACAGATGGCTGTTGGCACAGTTCAGCAGATATCTTCGTTTCAGCCCCGTAGCATAGGCACCTTTTCGAAACGTGCGCGAAAGAGTGCATCTCGCGGAGCTCAATAGCACGGCAATTTCAGCCCCGTAGTGTAGCGGCCAATCATTCAAGCCTTTGGAGCTTGAGACCTCGGTTCAAATCCGGGCGGGGCTATTATAATTTTTCTTGAAAGATTAGGGCTAATAGAATTTTCTCAATACATTTTTAAATATCTTAAATGTAGTGGTATTATGGCAGATATGATTAATCTATCCAAGAAGTTCTTTTATGATTGGCTTAAGAAATATCCGAATGGACCATACAAATATGATTTTCATGTTCCTGAAGTTGAAAGATGGGCAAAGTTCATTTTGAAAAGCCATCCTGAAATTGATGCAGAAGTTGTTCTTATATCTGTCTGGCTACATGATATAGGTTCTTATCCTATTTCAAAAAAAGACCATGCAATCGTTGGAGAGAGTATCGCAAGAAAATTTTTAAAAAAATATTCGTATGATAAGAAAAAAACCGAGAAAGTTTTGCACTGCATAAGAGCTCATAGATGTCGAGATGTATTTCCAAATTCAAAAGAGGCAAAACTTGTTGCTTGTTGTGATTCTGCAAGTCACTTAACTGATTATGTTTATTTGAGCATTCTAACTGGTGCCAGATTAAATAATTCTAAAGGGTTAGCAGATTATGCTTTTGATAAATTAGAACGAGACTACAAAGATTTATCGGCATTTCCTGAAATACAGAAAAAACTGACACCAATATATATTAAATGGAAAGAACTATTAAAAGAATATAAATTAATAGCCCTTGATTAGTTTTCTCATAGATAAAATATGGTCTGGGAGGTGCTATTATTTTTTGAACTAATTATTTAGGTATTTTGATTTTGTTTAGTGAATGTAATTTTTTTAAGAAAGATTTTTATTTTATACGTGTTTTTTTTACTAGTATGGATCATAATTATTGGTTGAAACAGGATTTTGATAAGTTAGATGATGCCAAAACTTTTGCAGATGTTGGCGATGTTGCTGTGGGTGTTTTGAAAAGATTGCCAAATATGCTTGGGCAGGTTTGTGGGCCTATTTCTACGGGGGGTTATGGTTCGATTGACAAGAATCTTAAAGCGTTTACTGGAACTATTTCAAAATTAATATCTGAGGAGAATTCTTTATTTGTTCAAATTCCTTTAGAAGATGCTATTTTTAGAATAAAAAGTACTATGGGTGATAAATATGATCCTTTAGAACTTCTTGAAAAAATTTATGCACCTATTTTTAATTCTAAGAAAATTTCTAAGTTGTTTTTTATTTTTGGGTGGGAGAGTTCTTTTGGTGCTAGGTGGGAACATGATTTTGCAAAGAAGGCAGGTATACAAATAATTTACTTGCCTAAGGATTATGTTCTTGTTTAATTAATCAATTCTTTTTAATACAGAATTCCTTGTAAAGCATTTAGTATATATCCTGATAGAATTATGGCTAGTGTTACAATTCCAAAGAATATTGCTATTAGTCTTAATTTCATGGCGCGTCGTAAAATTATTGCTTCTGGAAAACTTAGCGCGGTTATTGCCATCATGAATGCTAGTGCTGTTCCTAATGGTATTCCTTTTTCAAATAAAGCAGCGGCTATAGGCACTATTCCTGCAGAGTTTCCATAAAGAGGAACGCCTAATAAAACAGCTATAGGTACGCTGAACATTCCTGTTGAATTCATAATGTTTTGAATTAATTCAGAAGGAACATGGTTGTGAATTATTGCGCCTATTCCTACTCCTAGTAGAATCCAGTACCAGAGTTTTTTAGTTATGCTTGTTGCTTCCTCAAAACCGTAGATTATTCTTTGTTTTAGATTAATAAATTTTCTTTCTTTCAGAGAAGAACTATTTTTTATATCTTTAACTAGATGTTTTTCTAAGTTCATCTTTCCTAGAATTATTCCTGAGATAACTCCTACTAAAATACCTATAACTACATATGCCAGTGCAACTTTCCAACCAAATGCTGCAAGCATAATTATTACCAGATATTCATTTACAATGGGAGATGTTATGAGAAAAGAAAATGTGATTCCTAAAGGGACTCCTGCGCGTAGAAAGCTTAGAAATAATGGAATTGATGAGCAAGAACAGAACGGAGTAATTGCTCCGAGCAATGCTGCGCTTATGTTTCCTAAACCATATTTTTGTTTGCTTAATTTTTTTTTAATTACTTCTTGAGATATGTAGCTTCTTAAAAAGCCGATAAGTGCAATCATGAAAAATAATAAGAATAGAATTTTTATGGAATCATAAATGAAAAAGTTTAATGTTTCAACTAGTGCCGATTCCGGATTTAGATTTAGAATCGTAAAAAATAAATAATTAATTATTTGTTGCAGCATGATTCATCGTCTTGTTCTTGACAGCAACAACATTTTTTTGCTTTTGCTTTTTGTTCCAATTTTTTGTCTAGTTTGTCTAACAGTTTTTTTATCATTTTTCGGCCTCCAACAGTTTCTAGTTATGATTTATATTATTACAACCACTCGTTTTTGTGTAGTACCCAAAGTATTATTCCTGATAGTAAAAACATTCCAACTAGTACAATTAAAAATCCGTGTGCATTTTCTGCCAAGGGTAAAGAAACGTTCATTCCATATATGCTCGCTATAAGTGTTGGAACAGCAATAAGTAATGTTAATCCTGTTAATAATTTCATTGTTTTGTTTAGTCTGCTTCCGCTCAATATGCTTTGGAATGTAAACATTGAGGTTAATACGTCTCGCTGTACTTTCAAAGTATCCATTACTTGTAATGCGTCGTAATAAAGGTCTGAAAAGTATTCTTTATCTTGCGGAGTAAACATTTTTAGTTGTGTTTTTCTTAGAGATTTGGAAACGTCTTGATTTGCAAGTAAAGCGTTGTTGAAATAAGTAAGAGTGATGTTGCTTTCGTAAAGTGCATATAGTTGTTTTTCGTCGCCTGATTCAAGTTTTTTTGGAGTTCTTTTTGTTATTGCGCCTATTTTTTCTACAGCAACTAAGAATTCATCATTTGTTTTATCTAATACATAATGTATAAATTGACCCGGAGTTTTTTTCATTAAGCTTTTGAATTTATTTTGGGATAATAATTTTGCAGCATTTGATAAGTATTTTAGTTCTGTTCTTTCTATAGTGATTACTAGTTTTTTGTATAGAAATATCGCGACTGAACTAGTAGTATATTCATCTTTTTCTAAGTATGGAACTTGATAAATAATTTCTATGTATTTTCCTTCGTAATCTATTCTGCTTCTTTCAGAATCTTCAACTATATCTTTTAGTTCTTCTAAAGATATCTCGGAAACTTTTGCAAATTCTTCCAACTCAGAATCTTTTGGATCAACTAATCTCACCCATGTAAGTTTACTTGTGTTTTTTGGCCAGTTAGATTCCTCTAGTACGTTTCCAGACTTGTTTAATGTGAATACTTGCATATTTAGAATATTCCATGCTTTTTTATAAAACTAATGTTTTTTTAGGATAAGATTTAAAAATTCGTGTAGATTATGCTGAGTTTATGGTTAAAGTAAGTAAGTTTTTTTTGTTCAACACTCTTAATAGAGAAGTAGAAGAATTAAAACCGATTCATGAAGGTAAAATTAGCATGTATACTTGCGGGCCTACTGTTTATGGTAGAGCGCACATTGGAAACATGAGAACTTATATTAATAGTGATGTTTTAAAGAGAGCCTTGATTTTTGCAGGTTATGAAGTTTTACAAGTGATGAATGTTACTGATGTTGGTCATTTAACTTCTGATTCTGATGAGGGAGATGATAAGCTTCAGATGAGTGCAAAAAAAGAAAAAGTTTCATCTTGGGATGTTGCCAAAAAATATACAGATTATTTTTTTGAAGATGAAAAAGAGCTAAATATTATACGGCCAAGTATTGTTTGCGAAGCAACTAAGCATATAAAAGAACAAATTGCTTTAGTTAAGAAATTAGAAGTAAAAGGGTTTACATACAAAACATCTGATGGAGTTTATTTTGATACTTCTGAGTTCAAAGATTATGGGAAGTTAGCTAAATTAAATATTGAAGGGCTACAAGCTGGAAAAAGAATAGAACTTGGAGAAAAGAAAAACAAGACGGATTTTGCGTTATGGAAATTTTCTAAACCTGATGAAAAGAGAGATATGGAATGGGACTCTCCATGGGGAATTGGGTTTCCTGGTTGGCACATTGAATGTTCTGCCATGTCTATGAAGTATCTTGGAGATACGTTTGATATTCATACAGGGGGAATAGATCACATTCCAATTCATCATACTAATGAAATTGCTCAAGCTGAGTGTGCGACAGGGAAACAATTTGTAAAGTATTGGGTGCATTCAGAATTTTTGGTTTTGAGTGATGATGCTAAGATGAGTAAGTCTCTTGGAAATGTGTTAACAGTAAATACGTTGATGGAAAAAGGCTATGATCCTTTGGCATTTAGATTGTTGTGTTTAGGAACACATTATAGAAAGAGACTTTTGTTTGATGAAAATATTTTGATTGGTGCTTTAAACACTTTCAATAGTTTAAAATCAAAGATAATAGAAATAAAATCTGCAATAAAAGGAGAGCTACCAGAAGCAAAAACGGTTTCTGGAGATAACTTGAAGAAGTTTAGAGAAAGCATTTTCAATGATATTAATACATCCGTGGCTTTGGCTGAGATGTGGGGCGTAATAAGAGAGGACTCTTTAAAGCCTGAAGAAAAGTATTCTTTATTGCTGGAAATGGATAAAGTTCTAGGCCTTAATTTTGAAGGAATGGTTGCTGAAAAAGTAGTTCTCTCGAAAGAAATGAAATCTTTGTTAAACGAAAGGGAGAAATTTAGAAAAGAAAAGAACTGGAAAGAAGCGGACAGAATAAGAGATGAAATTTTAAGTAAAGGATTCACCATAAAAGACACAAGCGTCGGTCCTGAATTAGTCAAAAAATAAGCGCTCTCCTGTTAAAAAGATTTAAATAAAGGCTTTCTTTACTGGAAAAAATGGTATACAGAACACATACTTGCGGTGAATTAAGGGAAGGACACGTTGGAAAGACAGTAAAGCTATGTGGTTGGATTCAAAAGACCAGATTACATGGTGGTTTATGTTTTATAGATTTAAGAGATAGATATGGTGTTACTCAAGTAACCCTTGATACAAATAAACATCCAGAGATAAAAGATTTGAAAAGAGAATCTGTTATTGCTATTACTGGTAAAGTTCTAAAAAAGCCAGAAGCGAATGCGAAGTTAAATACGGGTACAATAGAGGTTCAAGCAGAAGAATTAACGACGCTATCAAAAGCAGACATTTTACCAATTGATTTGGATGATTCTACTAATACAAATGAAGATATGCGTTTGAAATATAGATATTTAGATTTGAGAAAAGACAATCTAAAAAATAATATTATTTTAAGATCTAAGATTACTCAAGCGGCTAGAAGATTTCTTGATAAAGAAGATTTCTTAGAAATTGAGACGCCTATTTTGGCAAGGTCTACACCTGAGGGCGCAAGAGATTTTTTAGTTCCTAGTAGAAGAGTTGCTGGAGATTTCTTTGCATTACCGCAATCTCCACAATTATTTAAACAAATACTTATGGTTGGAGGAATGGATAAATACTTCCAAGTTGCTCGTTGTTTTAGGGACGAGGATTTAAGGGCAGATAGACAATTAGAGTTTACTCAGATTGATATGGAAATGAGTTTTGTTGAACAAGAACAAATTCTTGATGTCAATGAAAGAATGGTTCAATATGTGTTTAAAGAAGTTTTAAACAAGAATATTAAAGTTCCATTTCCAAGACTAACGTATGCTACGGCAATGGAAAAATATGGTAGTGATAAACCTGATTTAAGATTTGGATTGGAGCTTAAGAATGTTACAGATTTGTTAAAGAAATCAGATTTCGCTATGTTCAAAGATGCTAAATACATTAATGCGTTTTCTGTTGAAGCTGAATTTTCTAGAGGACAAATCGATGCATTAACAAAGTTTACTCAGGAAAATAAAGCAAAAGGATTAGTTTGGTTAAAAATAACAGATAAAGTAGAAGGAAGCGTTGTAAAACATCTAGATGAAAAAATTCAAAATGAATTAAAGAAATTATTCAAAGGAACAGTTTTCATAATTGCTGATGAAAAGAGAACAGCACAAGAAGCTCTTGGTAATCTTAGAAAGAAAATAGCTAAAGATTTGAATTTAATAAAAAAGGATGATTTCGTATTTGCTTGGATTTTAGATTTTCCATTGTTTGAGTGGAGTGATGAAGAACAAAGATTTATGTCTATGCATCATCCATTTACAAATGTGCATCCTGAGGATGTAGAGCTTCTTAAGAAAGGAGATCTTGGTAATGTTAGAAGTATTGCTCATGATCTTGCACTTAATGGTTCTGAAGTTGCAGGGGGTTCAGTGAGAATTCATGATGCTGAATTACAAAGACTTATTTTCAAAACTTTGGGTTTAACAGAAGCGCAAGCGGAAAATAAATTTGGATTTTTACTAAATGCTTTCAAGTATGGTGTTCCTCCTCACGGTGGTATTGCATATGGGTTGGACAGACTTGTTGCAATAATGGCGAATGTTGATTCAATTAGAGAAGTAATTCCATTTCCTAGAAATAAACAAGGTGCCAATCCTTTTGATGGAAGTCCAAATCAAGTCGATGAGGATCAGCTTAATGAATTGCACATAAAGGTGAAGAAGTAATTTTTTACTTTTTTTTAATTAAATTTATATTTATTTGGCGTTTTCTAAAGTTTAGGTGAACTAATTATGGCTGAAAAATATGCGGAATCAGAATTTGAGCAAATGGCGATAGAAGATGTTGTTTATGGTAATCAGCATGCACTTAATGTTCTTTTAGATCTTTTGATTGAAAAAGGCATTATTAGCGAGCAAGAATTCAAGGATAAGATTGATGAGATGATTGAGGAAAGCCCTGAGCTTGATGAAGTCAATCTAGATATGCCTGAAGATTTCAAGGAATAGTTCGTAATTCTTTTGTATTCTTTTGAATAAAGCTTTTTATTCATTTATTTTTCTTTCAAAATATGTTTGTAAAAACAAAAACAACAATACTTGATAAAAAAGACTATGATAGAAAAGTTTTATTGATGAAAAAGTTGATCAGTTACGAATTTAGAGAGTTGATGAGAAAGTATGCAGACAAAAAAGGAGATTTGTTTGTTGTCGCAGAGTTATCTCTGGAGATAGGACTCTTTTTTGAGGAAAAAGCAGAATATTTATAAAACGATTTTCGTTTCTGGTGTGTAATGGATGAGTTGGTTTAGGCTGGCTTAGACCGGGGAAATACTTTTTCTCCGAATAAAAAATTATTTGAGGTAATAAAAATGGCAAAAATGCACTCTAGAGCAAGAGGTAAATCTGGTAGTAACAAACCTACAAAGAAGGTTACTCCTGGTTGGGTTCAATATAAGGCAAAAGAAGTAGAGCTACTTATTGTAAAGTATGCTAAGGAAGGAAAGCAGCCTAGTCAAATAGGATTATTTTTGAGAGATGAGTATGGTATTCCAGATGTTAAGATTTTAACCGGCAAGACAATTTCTCAAATCTTAAAAGAAAAGAATCTTGGTTTAGAACTTCCAGAAGAGTTAATGGCATTAATAAGAAAATCTGTTTTATTGACTAAGCACATGGAAATAAATAAGAAAGATTTTTCCAGTAAGAGAGGTCTTTATCTTACAAATTCAAAAATCAATAGATTAGTTAAGTACTATAAAGTTAAAGGAAAAGTTCCTCAAGATTGGAAATATGATCCTGCAAGATTTAAGATGCTTGCACAAAAATAAATTATTTTTTTATTTTTTTTCTAATTCTTTTTTTAATTTAGGCCATTCATCTTCATCTACTATGTAGCCTACACATCTAGAGGATCCGCATCTGCAAGGATGGTTTTTGTAATCGTCTACGCAATACCCGTAGTTATACCCAAGTTCTTCTCCTTGGTTAATGTCTCGGAGTGATTTTATCCAGATATGATTATCTTCTATTTCTGCTTCACAATTTGGTTCACAAGAATGATTGATGTATTTTGCAGTGTTGTATGAAACATTTCCATCTATGTCGTATCTTTTGTTTAATTCAAAAATATACACTGCGCCTAGTTCTGGATTTTTTTGTGATTGTTCTAGAACTATATCGCAGCGTTTTTCTGATTCTTTTTTTGTGATTTTTTCTCCAACATATTCTATTATTTTTGCACCTTTTGGTATGTCTTTTGCGGCAAATATTCCTTTGTTGTGTATTTTTGAGTTTTTTACGTTGATGTATTCTGATTTTGTTGGTTCCATGTGCGTTTTGGCTTAGAGGGGGGTTTTTATGTTTTTCTATATTTATTTTCTATATTGTAAATAACAGATTTGACGTGTTTACCAATAAATAAGGGAAATATTTAAATAGAAAGACTACTATCACTTAATAGTAGTTAAAATGAAACTTGATGAGCTTGTAAAAAAAGAGGACGCAGAACAAAGGAAAGAAAATCCTTTGTATGTGAAGAATCTTAAGGAGCAATATCAAGAACAAGAATATCACACTCAGGATTGACTGGAGAGATGAGTATGGTTATATACACCCGCTCACCCTAAAACACCTCACCTCTTTTTAGCCTCTCCAGTCTCTTCCTACCCAAAAAGGTAGAAATTATGAAATTGTTTGTAAATCCAATAGTAGAAAAAAAGCATCTCGGAGATTTAATTAAGTTAGATAATTTATATTATTGTTCTAATCCTTCTGACAATTTTCTTGATTTATTTTACAAAAAACCTTGGATGTGGACAGTTCTTGAAAGAATTAATTCTGATAATACGCGCAAAGTTTTAGGTTATGGTTGCATAATGCCACTAACTTCTTTTGCAGAAAATGCTTTAAAACAAGGAGATATGTTTGAAGACGAATTAAATTCAAAACATATTTTATTGCCTGATGAGGCAAGTTCGTTTTATGTTTCTTCAATAGCAATTAATCCTGATTCCAATTCTTATGAAACAGCAAGGTTGACAGGTTACGTTTTAGGTCAGATCCTAAAAGCAAATAAACCTTCATTTGGAATAGCAGTATCTAAGGCCGGTCTAAGAATTGGTGAAGAGATAGGAATGAACACTGATTCAATTTTTAGATATTCAACTTTCAAAGCAATAAATATGGAAAATCCTGTTCTTTTACAGAAAAATGCATTTGATTTCAGAATTTTTGATAAAGATTAAATAGTAAAAGATGTGATTACATGTATGGGGGAACAGAGTATGTACAAAGCATTCAAATCAGATCAGTCTATTAAGGACTTAAAATTTGAAAAATGTCCTTTTTTTCACGAAATTTACAAGGTAGATGGTTCTCAAGAGTCAATGACTGATACTCTTTCAGCACTAGAAACAAAATTAATTGAATTTGGTATGGAAGAATCCTCTGCGAATAATTTTAAATTTTCAATTTACGAAGCAATTCAAAATGCTCAACAACATGGATATGATAAAACAGGAGAGTCTGTCATTGTTACAGCGCTTTTTTCTAAACCTAGATACATGGTTTCAGTAGTAAGTAGGGGGGATGTCCCTTTGGATTTTGCAATAATCGAAGATCAAATTAAAGATCAAGATTTCTTAAAATTTCAAAATGGAAAACGTGGTTTTAAAGCAATGTTCAAAATTTGCGATCAGTTAATTGTAGGAATTGACAATAATTATACGGATGTTCTTTTAGAGAAAATTAATTGATTATTTTCTCGAGTTCTTTTTTGATCTCTGAGTAAACTTTAGAAACCTCTTGTTCTCCATTTATTTTTATTATTTTAACATTTTGTGAAATATATTTTTTCAGAAGAGGTTTAGTTTCTTTATGATAAATGTTCAATCGTTCAAGTATTGCTTTTGGTTTGTCGTCTTCTCTTTGTATTATTTCTCCTCCGAGTTTTTTACATTCAGAAATATCTTGTTCAGTTATTTTATCAGAAATTAAAATTTTATTTGTAGCAGTGCACATTCTTCTTTTTTCAAGTCTTTTTATTGTTTCATCTTCGCTTATTTCTATAACTATTGCAAAATCTATTTTATGTAAACTCAACAAGTATTCTGCTTGATCTTCACTTCTCGGATATCCATCAAGTAAAACGTTTTTTTCTTTTTTAAGAACTTCTTCTGCCAGATCATTTGTTATTTTTGTGGGAACAAGTTCTCCTTTTTTTTGAAGGTCTTTAATTAAGTTTCCTTTAGCATTATTTTTTTTAGTTTCAGCTCGCAAAAGATCTCCCATTGATGTGTGCAAAAACCCAAAATCTTTGCAAATCAATTCCGCTTGTGTTCCTTTTCCAGATCCTTGCGGTCCTATAATTAATCCAATCATCCGAAATATCCTCTATCTTGTTCTGTTTTTATTTCTTTCATCCAACTTTCTTTTAACTTTATTACAATTTTCTTTAATTCTAATTTCATTTTTTGCCAATCTTCGTAATCTTTTTTAATTATTTTTGCAGCAATAGTTTCATCGTACTCCAAATTTACTTCTAATAATTCTCTTGTTATCAACATTCCATTCATATGAAGTTTTGTAACTAATGCTTGCTCTACGGGTGTTAAAGTACTTGCTTCTCTCATCAAACTTATTCTTGAATCAGGTTGTAGTAAATCTTCTAAAAACTTGGTATAAGAATCTACTTTTTCGTATATTTTTTTTAAAATCTCTCTAATTAAATCATCATCCTCATCAATTGAATATAACTCAAAATCCGAGTCTAACTCCTTGAAATTCGGTAAATCGTACTTTTTTTTAAGTTCTTCATATTTTTCGTTCATAAATTATGGCAATTTTTGTTCATTTTAATACTTTGCTCATAATAAAGAGACACAACCCCTAGTGTGTTTGACCTTTTTGGTTCACACTAGCCCTAGTTTTCAGCGTATTGAATGAAAAGGATTAAATATTTACTGCACACTACATTTAGTATGGTCATCGAAACTAGAGTGAAATGTAGAAGATGTGGAAGAGATGCTCCTGCTAGCGAATTCACAGTGGATTACGTATACAAAATGGCGGTTTGTGCTAATTGTGTTCGTGAAAGAAAGGCTTCTTCAAATAGTTCAAATCACCCTGTTAAAAACTCTCCTTTATCTAAATCAATTATGTCAGAACCAAAACAGAACGCTGTCAAACAGTCGGTGGCTGTTGATTGGGATGAGGACGATGAGTTTTTAGAGAAAACGGCTGGGAAAAAAGTGGTAAGTGAAGGAGTTAAAGTAGTTAAGCTTGATAGTGGTAAATTGCTTTATCCTTGTCCTAAGTGTAAATATAAATTTAAGTACGATGCAGAAAGAAATAATCCTAACAAGTGTCCTTTCTGTGCGACGTTAGTTAGAAAGTAAATCAAATTTCTTGAAAATTTTATTTAGTATTTTAAACATTTAGATTAAAATTAGTTAAAAAATAAGAATTAAAGGAAAAGCTTATGCTTTTCCTAGGATTCTAAAAACTTTTGTTCCGCATTTTGGGCATTCGCCTTTCATTGCTTTCATTCCGTTCTTCATTGTGGTCTCTTTTCCATTTTTTATGTCCACTTGTGCTTTACACTTCATACATCTTCCCTGTAAAGGGCCTTTTGCTGTTGCCATATTACTTACACCTCTGAATTAATTTGTCTCACTTTTTTATGAGTGTTTATTCTAGAAGAGGTTTTACTTCTTAAGTTTTTCCAAATTCGTTTTAAACGGCTGTGTGTGGGCAATACTTTTGTTTTAGGCGTTTTAGCTAGATTTTTTTCTGAATTCATTTAAAAAAGCTTATAAAATGAGGCTTTGTTCAGTTTGTAATGGAAGTTAAAGAAAATAAATGGCATTCTTGGTGTTCTGGACAATTAGCAGAGGGTTGTAAACTTTGTGTTAAGGGAAGAAAACTTGTTTTATTCATAACTGGAATGTGCGGTCAAAGATGTTTTTATTGTCCTGTTAATGAAGATAAATTCGGACATGATGTTGTTTATGCTAATGAGTGGAAAATAAAAAATCCTGATGATCCAAAAGAATTATTGGAAGAAGCAAGACTCACGGGTGCGAAAGGTGCAGGAATTACTGGCGGGGATCCTTTAGTTAAACTTGACAGAACGTGCCAATACATTAGAATTCTAAAGAATGAGTTCGGTAAGGAATTTCACATTCATCTTTATACTCCTCTTTTACTTGTCTCTGAGTCCTCTTTAAAAAAACTTTATGATGCTGGTTTGGATGAGATTAGGTTTCATTTAGATATTTATAATGAGAAAGATTGGAATAAACTTGTTCTAGCAAAAAAATTTAATTGGAGTGTGGGTGTAGAAATTCCTGTTGTTCCAGGCACAGATGAAAAAGTTAAGAAGCTCATTGATTTTATTCAAGATAAAGTTGAATTTATTAATCTAAATGAACTAGAACTTTCTGATACAACTGTTAAACATTATAAATTGCATGAAATGGATTTCAAGCAGAAAGATTCTATTAGTTATGGAATTCTTGGTAGCAAGGATACAGGTGTTGCAATGGTTAATTATGCTAAAACTAAAAATCTTCCTGCACACTTTTGTACTGCAAAATTAAAAGATTCAACTCAAGTAGGTAATCGTTTAAAAATAAGAGCGAAAAATGCTGCGAAACATTTTGATACAATCACAAGCGAAGGTTTGCTAATCAGAGGTGTTGCGTATCTAAATGAGTTTGTGCCTGGTGCAAATTATTCAAAAAAATTAGAGAACATTGACGAATCTATTTGGAAAAAATTGAAGTTGTTAAGAAAAAAGATTATAGATCAAAAATTATTG
>PCYF01000050.1:1623-3330 GCA_002762915.1 Candidatus Woesearchaeota archaeon CG10_big_fil_rev_8_21_14_0_10_32_9 | reverse complement strand
ACAAAAACAAATGCATTAGAGCACTTCTTAGTTCCAGAACATCTGAAACTTAGCGATAAAGAAAAAGAGGAATTGTTTAAGTTATATGATATAAAAATAAAAGAACTTCCAAAAATATATATTGATGATCCTGCAATAAGACATCTAGGAGTTAAAACTAACGACGTCATAAAGATTATAAGAAAAAGTCCTACTGCGGGCGAAGCGGTTTTCTACAGAGGTGTTATAGATGAGTAATCAGCCAATCAATATCAACATGAGTAATTCAAAGTTGCTTCTTAAGAAGTATTTTGACGAGAATTCTATAGTTCAATCAGACATAGAATCTTTTAACGATTTTATTGATAGAGAACTTCAAGTTATAATAGAAGAAAACAAAGAAGTTGAGCCAACTATTATTCCAACTAATGTTGAAGATTTTAAAATAAGACTTGATAGAATTACTTTAACTAAACCAGAAATAACTGAAGCCGATGGATCTAAAAGAGATTTGTTACCTTCTGAAGCTAGATTAAGAAAACTTTCTTACTCTGCACCAGTATTTCTTGAAGTTTCTGCTCACGTTAATGGAGTTCAAAGAGAAAGTTTCAAAACACAAATTGGTAACATTCCGGTAATGTTGCGAAGCAAGTACTGTCATACAAAAGGTATGTCAAAAGATGATTTAATCAAAGCAGGAGAAGATCCTTCAGATCCAGGTGGTTACTTTATTATTAACGGGACTGAAAAAGTTATTGTTGCTGTTGAAGATCTAGCTGCAAACAGATTCATGGTAGAAAAAGAAACTACAGGTACAAGTGATTTTGTTGGTAAAATATTTTCAGAGCAAGGTTCTTACAAAATTCCTCATCAAATAGAAAAAATGAAAGATGAAATTTTCTATGCAACTTTTACAAGAGTAAAGAAAATTCCTTTAATTGTAATAATAAAGGCTCTTGGAATTTTAAAAGATGAAGAGATAATGAGATTAATAGATCTTCCAAACAGCTCAGAAGTTTTCATTAACTTGTATGAGTTTGTTGATATTAAAACAGAGGAAGATGCAATTGATTACATTGCAAAGAGAATAGGTATAACTCAAACAAGAGAAATAAGGATTGAAAGAGTTAGAGAAATTCTAGACAAATATTTGTTGCCTCATGTTGGTTTAACTGAAGATGCAAAAATCATGAAAGCTCAAAATCTATGTAAGTACTTGAAACATTACATAAGAGTTTCTGGAGGAGAAGTTCCAGTTGATGATAAAGACAATTATGCAAATAAAAGATTGAAAATGTCTGGAGATTTACTTGCAGATTTATTTAGAGTTAACATAAAAGTTTTGATAGGTGATATGCTTTACAACTTTCAGAGAATTGTAAAGAGAGGAAAATTTCCTAGCATAAAAGTAATTATCAGAGAGAAATTATTAACTCAAAGAATTTATAGCAGTATGGCTACAGGTAATTGGGTTGGTGCAAGAAAAGGAATAAGTCAAAGAATTGAAAGACTTAATTTCATACAGATGCTTTCAGCTTTGCAAAGAGTTGTAAGCCCATTGAGTTCAAGTCAAGAAAATTTCGAGGCAAGAGCTTTACATCCAACGCACATGGGAAGATTATGTATGAGTGAAACTCCTGAAGGTACTAATATTGGTTTGAGAAAAAACCTTGCGCTCCTTTCAAGAATTTCTAGAAATGTTGATGAAGTAGAACTATTAGATTCTTT
>PCYF01000050.1:0-1478 GCA_002762915.1 Candidatus Woesearchaeota archaeon CG10_big_fil_rev_8_21_14_0_10_32_9 | reverse complement strand
AGTTATGTTAACGTTTTACATTTAGAAGCGGAAGATAAGATTTTAGTTGAGACTGCTAGAGGAAGATCAACAAGACCTCTTATTGTTGTTAAGGAAGGAAAACCTTTGCTTACTGAGAAACACGTTCAACAATTACAAAAAAATGAAATTTCTTGGTCAGATTTAATCAATCAAGGAGTTATAGAATATCTTGATTCAGTTGAAGAAGAAAGTGCATTAGTTGCATTCTTTGAAGCAGATTTAACTAAAGATCATACCCATCTCGAGATTTCTCCGTTAGATATTGTTGGTTTAACAACGTCTCTTGTTCCGTTTGGAAATTACAATCACGGGGTAAGACTTAATCAAGGAGCAAAGAATCAAAAGCAAGCAATAGGTTTCTATGCTGCTAATTTTAATGTAAGAATGGATATGGATGTGAATTTACTTTATTATCCACAATATCCTATTGTTCAATCAGTTATGCATGGAATAACAGAATATGAAAAGCATCCTGCTGGTCAAAATGTTGTCGTTGCTATAATGAGTTTCAAAGGATACAACATGGAGGACTCAATTGTTATTAACAAAGGTTCTGTTGAAAGAGGTCTAGGTAGATCAACTTATTTCAGACCAATTGTTGCTGAAGAATTAAGGTACTCTGGCGGATTAATGGATGAAGTAAAAATTCCAGACAAAGACGTAAGAGGATACAGATCAGAGCACGATTACAGATTCTTAGAAGAAGATGGAATAATTTATTCTGAAGCAAAGGTAAAAGAAGGGGATGTAATAATTGGAAAAGTTAGTCCTCCAAGATTCTTAAGTAGTATGGAAGAGTACAGTCTTGCAACTGATTCTAGAAGAGAATCTTCTCTTGCTTTGAAGCACGGAGAAAAAGGAGTTGTTGATTTTGTTTCAGTTACTGAGAATGAAGAAGGTAATAAATTAATTCAAGTTAGATTAAGAGAACAAAGAATTCCAGAAATTGGAGATAAGTTCACTTCTAGACACGGTCAGAAAGGAGTTATAAGCGTTCTTGTTCCTGAAGCAGATGTTCCATTCACATCAGGCGGATTAAGACCAGATATTATGTTTAGTCCTCACGGAATTCCATCTAGAATGACGGTATCTCACATGCTTGAGTTATTGGCTGGAAAAGTTGGAAGTTTAAGTGGAAGATACATTGATGCTACAATGTTTGAAGCAGAAAGCGAAGACAGTTTGAGAAAAGAATTGTTAAGTATGGGCTTCAGAGATGATGGTTCAGAATCTCTTTACAACGGAGTTACTGGTGAACAGTTCGATGTTAAGATTTTCATTGGAAATATGTATTACTTAAAATTAAGACACATGGTTGCTAATAAAATTCACAGTAGAGCTAGAGGACCAATACAGTTGTTAACAAGACAACCAACTGAAGGTAGAGCAAAAGAAGGTGGATTGAGACTTGGAGAGATGGAAAAAGATACTTTCATCGCTCACGGTGCTTCTTTAAC
>PCYF01000064.1:9417-14852 GCA_002762915.1 Candidatus Woesearchaeota archaeon CG10_big_fil_rev_8_21_14_0_10_32_9 | reverse complement strand
ATGGAAAATTATTGTATGTTGGCGAATACGGTCTTGGAAAAACAACATTATCAGAAACAATATCTTCACTGATTTATCTTTTACCTAGAAAAATTTACAATTCTAGTAGTATAAAAGGCAATCCCGAAATTGCAAATGATCAAGTAATAGGAAGACCGAATCTCGGAGAATTAAATCAAGGTAAAGAAAAAGTAATATGGAGTGAGTTTGTATTAAGTAGACCTAAAATTGTTGATGAAATAAATAGAATTCCCTCAAATAAACAAAATTTGTTGCTTACAGGTATGCAGACAGATAGATGGTCATATCTCAATTCTACACTTGAAGTGGAAGATTGTCCTTGGTTTGCAACGCGAAATTATTCTGATGCTGGAAATACTGGAATAATTCCGCCATTACTAGATAGATTTGAATTGGCTGTTGAATCCAAATCTCCAGGACTTAATAATTTCAGATCTATGAGATATCATAAAAGTATTTCTCTTGATTCAAAAGATTTAGAGGATGCATATTATGATTTACTGAGTCGTCAACATCTAACGAAAAAAGAATTTAACGAGGAACTCGGACAGATAAAAAGAGCATACAAATCAATAACAGAATCAAAAACAGGATTAGAATTATTTACTGAAAGGGATTTGAATCAAATAAATGAAGAAGTTAAAAGTATAGAGTTTGATCAGGATTCAAATTTTTTATTTGATGTAATAATTTCTGAGCTTGGAAGCTGTCAATTGTTTGGACAAAAAAGAACTAATCAAGATTGTCCTACTGACTGTCATTTCTCTAATTATGCTTGTAATGTGGTACAAAACGATTTTTCTACTAGAACAGTTCTGACGATAGATAAATACTCCAAAATGTTGGCGTGGATCGAAGGAAAAAAACGAGTAGAAAAAACACATCTAAAGAGAATTGCGCCTTTTGCACTCTGGCATAAAATAAAAGTAAAAGAAGAATATTTGCAAGAAATAAGTGAACAAAAAAGAGAAGATGCTCTCGAAGTAGAAGCGACAAAAAAAATAATTGATGAAATAGAGAAAAGACAACACAAATTAATTCCAAAACAAAAAGAAGTCGTTCAAAATATTATTTCTGAAAATGTTCAACGAGCAATAGATGTCTCCAAAAGAATGGATCATCCAGTATTCAAAGAATATCTAAAATGAATGAGCCAAAATGAAATCAACAAAAGAAGAACTGCAAAATTATTGGGATGACGTTAAATTACACATAGGATTTCCTAACTTAGACTTTCCAAACTTCACAAATAATCAAATTGATACCGCGGCAATAAACATGTACACTAAAAAAATAATAATTGACCAAGAATTTTTCGAAAAAGTTTCAAGATATTGTTCAGAAGAAGAAGCATTTAAAGCTATCTCTGCTCATGAAGCCAATCATTATATGCTTTGTCCCTACGATTTGAAAACACTAATTTTATTAGATTTTGAGGCGACAAAAATAAACGAAGTAGCAGGAGCAGATCTTGCAAATCATTTCGAAGATGTAATTGTAAATTTAGACTTGATTGAAAAAAACTTAGACGGTATTAATAAAATATATTATGATTTAGGAGAAACTTCTTCATTTTCAGAAACAATGAGAGGATTATATACTGATTTGACAGGACTTTATTTTGGTATGAAAAATGAGAAATTAATAAACAAAGAAATACTGAAGAAAGCTAGTTTAATTGATTATTCTTCTGTTGACAAAGATTCATTAAGAATAAATATAAAAAGATTCGTTGAATTATTTGCGCCGATTTATAACTCGTCATCAAATATAAATAAACATCTTAATTATAATGATTATTCTCCTTTTGAAATTGCTCAATCCTTCAAAGATGTTGTAAAAGAATTATCTCCGCAAGAATTCAAAGATGTTCAGAATTATGTAAAACAAAAAGGAATACTTAATTGCTCAGGAATACAAGATCTTTCAGACTATTATCAAGCTATAACAAAAAAATATTTCTTAAAAATTGCAAACAAAGAAATAACTCGTGTAAAGGAAGAACATACTTTAACTGAGTGGGATATAGATGTATCTTCTAACAGAGTGGACGTGTTTAGAAGTAATGCTAAATTTTATCCAGGAATATCTTTGGCGCAAAAAAGCAAGTATGTATTTGAAAAAGAAATGCAAGAAAAAGAAGAGGCACCAGATGCGCTTTTGTTAATAGACTCCTCTATGAGCATGACTGATCCGGTCAAAGAAAAAAGTAATGCTGCCATGGCTGGATTTATTGTTGCTGACTTTTATTTAAAAAAAATAAAAGAAGTAGCAGTATTAAACTTCGGAAGCCGGTCGATAATTCAAGATTATACTTGCAACAGAAAAAAAATTTATGAGGCACTGTTAAAATATCAATATAGCTTTACCACAGTGGAATTAAAGGACGTTGTTGCTTTGACTTCCGAGAGGAAAACAGATGTTTATCTAATAAGCGATGAAGCAATATTCAATTATCGAGCGCTTATTACTTTGTTTGAACAAAATAATAATATTAAACACGTATCGATAATAGGTGTAGATTCAGATTTGCAATCTTGTTCCAATAAAATAAAAAGATATAATCTCAAATCTGATAAAGATTTTCTAAAATTCGCTAAAACTGAAGTAAAAAATAGGAACGAGGGGTACTTATGAATAAAAAATATTTTGATATGTACTCTTTTGAAGATGAGATTTCTGAAAAATTGAATGAATCTGAGAAAGATAAACCTCGACAAAGAAGATCAAACAAAAAAACACATAGTTCATCTAATAGAGACTGTGCTATTGACGATAATTATGCAATCGATTCATTTGAAGCAATAGACAAAGATATAAAATATAGTGTCGATGCTTTAAGTCAAAAACTTCAAGATGAAAACGCTATCGGTGTCAAAAAATGCACTGAAGAGATTTGTGAAGGTTTTAACAGAATGGTCGGTTGGCAAGACAAATATAAAATCTCTTCACCTTATTTGTGTGATGAAAATGATCCTGTAGTTATTGAAAATAAAAAAAAGATGGAGCAAGGGATACGAGATTATGAACAATTACTAAGAGATATAGAAGATACTTCTTTTTCAAATTATTCTTTTAATGCTAAAAAAACTTATGAACTATCTCATGAATCCGGTTGTAATAATGTCGCTAAATCTAACTTAGATGGAGTTATTGAAAATATTAAGGATATTGGTTTTGCTTTTATGTACAATGTGATGAAACCTTTCCTAGATTCATAATAAGTTGTCACTCTGCGCGGAGTATGCTTAAAAAGAAACCTGTTCTAAATAATAGAGTTCTACAAACCTAGGTTTAATTACAATATACTTTATAAAAGCTCTTTCCGGGAAAAGAGTATGACAGCAATAAGCTACGAAGCCAAAATAAACAGTAAAGAACTAAGTCAATTCTTTGAAGAAGAACAAGAGGAAGAAAAACAAGATTAAATGCTAGATGCTCGTCCTTTTTTTACTAAAAGCATTGCAATATTTGAAGGAACTTCTGCTTCATCGTTCTTGTTAAAAGGACCATATATGTTCTTATCTGTGCCGACAAACTTAGGAAGATCGCACAAAACTTTTATTTTAACACTTTCAGATTGAGAAGTCTCTGAATTAAGTTCTGTTGCAGGTTTAAATTCATTTGAAGGGGAATTTTCTGTTGTATTTTCTTCTTCGTCTTCATCGGAACTTCTTGATGCTCTTATTGGCTCAGAATAATTTTTTAGATCAATTGAGGAAGATTCCATCATTAAAGTTTGTTCAAGAACTCCCTGTTTGTATTTATCAAGAAGAGTACATGCATCGGCAAAAAAAGATCTTTCCTCTGCAAGTAAATTAGATGTATCAACGAGATCAGAACCAGTTTTAACTTTGTTAACTGCAAGATTGAGAATTTTCTTTTCTCGCAACTCATAAAGCTCTCTAAGAATTTTCTTAATATTTTTAATTTGAATACGAATCTTCTCTTGTTCTCCTCTTGAATATAGGGGAGACTTAGAATCTTGGCCATGTAATATCTTTTGTTTATCTTTCAGATAAGTTATAACATCAGTATAAAATGTCGATTCAAGACCTTGTAACTCGTTTCTACCCTTTTCTCGTCTAAGAAGATCAAAAAGAGTTTCATACGTTATCTTGACATCAACCATATTAATAATCAGAATAAGAACTAGTTATTTAAAGATTTTCAAAAAGAGCAATAACATTTAAATAATTGTTCTGAGGGGCATTGTAGTATGTTTAGAAAAGGTCAGGGCGCATTAGAGTTTTTGACTACTTATGGTTGGGCCTTCTTAGTTGTATTAGTTATGATTGGTGCGCTTTCTTCTTTTGGTGTTTTTGGTGATGTTGGTGTTGATAAGTGTGTTTCTGGTCAAGGTTTTACGTGTGAGTCTTCTTTAGTTACTGATGAAACTCAAAAATTTAAGTTCAAAAATAATTTAGGAAGTGATGTTAGTATTGCTAATGCCACTGCAACGATTAAATCTACAGGAGAATCTGTTGGTTGTGATGTTCCTAGTGGTTCTGTTGGAGATGGTTCTTCTTTTGAGATTAGTTGTGGTAGTAGTGGTTTGGTTGCTGGTTCTAGGGAGAATCTTGATGTTGTTTTTAGTTATTATTCTGCAGATAGTACTGATACTTATGCTAAGCCTGTGTATGTTGATGTGAGTAATAAAGTGGAGACTTATGATGACTTTGTTAATGCTGGCGGTATAGCTGATCTTGAGGGCGGTTCAAGTGGCGAGGTACATGATTCAACCGTTTTGGTTTTTGATACACAGTATGGATCTAGTGTTACTCTTAGTTTGACGGGCAGTGGGGATTTATTTGTTGATTGGGGAGATGGAAATAATAGTAATAGGAGTGGTTCTGGTTCTCTTAGTCATACTTATTCAAGTGCGGGTCAGTATGTGAGTACAATAACAGGAGATCTTACAGGTCAAGGATTTAGAGTAACTGGCGGAGTTAATTCTTTGATTGAAGTTACAAATTGGCATGATTCAATAACTGATATGTCAAACATGTTTTCTCCTGCCAGTCATCTTGTGAGTGTTCCAAATTACTTACCTCCAAACGTAACAACTCTAAAAAGAATGTTTAATGGTGCGAATGTTTTTAATCAGGATTTATCTGGTTGGGATACAAGCAAATTAACAAATATGAGTGAAATGTTTTATCTTGCGGAAGATTTTGATGGTGATATTTCTAGTTGGGATACTAGTCAAGTAACAGATATGAGGTATATGTTTCATGGCGCGTATAGTTTTAATCAGGATTTATCTGGTTGGGATACTAGTCAAGTAACAGATATGAGGTATATGTTTGATATTGCTCATGTTTTTAATGGGAATGTTGGGTCCTGGGATACTAGTCAAGTAACAGACATGACTGGTATGTTTTATGGTGCTTATAGTTTTAATCAAGATATCA
>PCYF01000064.1:0-9340 GCA_002762915.1 Candidatus Woesearchaeota archaeon CG10_big_fil_rev_8_21_14_0_10_32_9 | reverse complement strand
TGCTTCTAGTTTTAATCAGGATTTATCAGACTGGTGTGTAACAAATATTCCAAGTAAACCTATTTATTTCGATACAAGTGCGGCATCGTGGACACTAAGTAAACCTATATGGGGAACATGCCCTTCATAAATGGAATTTTTTTCTTACGTTTCTATTCAAAACATATATAAATCATCCAGAATTAACAAAAACATGGATGTTTTTGACGCGTACAAATTGCTTCTAGAGTCAGAGGAGTTTCAGGATTTTGTAAAAAATGAAGAAGGATACTATTTAGTTCATGCTTATTTAATGGAAGAAAAAGACAAAGTTCCTACATGGGAATTTGGTTTCTACAATGAAAATAAAGACCGAATCACAGTCTTCCAAACAGAACCAATAAAAAGACTTCCCGAAGAAGAAGTATTCAAAGAAGCTCAAACAATTAATAAATTAGAACTTGACAAAGTAAAAATAAGTTTAAGTGATGCAAATCTTACTGTTGAAGCAGTTCGACAAGAAAAGTATAAATCAGAAATGATAATGAAGAAAATTAACATTCTGCAATCACTTCACAAACAAGTATGGAACATAACTTTAATTTCAACGGCGTTCAATATAATTAATGTAAAAATAGATTCTGAAACAGGAGATGTAATTTCATCAAACATACAATCAATAATGAATTTAGGCGTCAGAGATATGTAAGAATGCTTACAATTTTCCGTTTTTTATATATTCTTGAATTTCGTCTTCAGACAACTCAATATTTTTATTATTATTCTTCTTAGACTTAAATTTAGTTTGTGTCGCGGGAGGTTTTTCAAATTTTGCTTGATACGCCTTCTTTTTTTTCAACAAAAGATATCCATAAATAAGTCCTGCTGATAAACCTGCAAGATGTGCTATGTTTGCAACATTGCTAGGAACAAAAACTCCAAAGATATCAATTAATGCGAAAATTATTCCGGCGGTTCTCAAAGACATAGGGACAAAAAATAAGAATAGAACTTGCAGATCAGGCATTAACATAATTGTAACACCCAGAATGCCCATTATTGCTCCACTTGCTCCTAGTGCTTTATCATAGAAAAATATTGATGCGAGTGCTGCAATTATTCCTGATAAAAAATAAATCAAATAAAATCTTTTAGTGCCTATTCTTGATTCAATTAATGGACCAAATAAAAATAGTGCGTACATGTTGAAAAGAAAATGACTAGGATCTGCGTGAAGAAACATAGATGTTATTAGAATCCAAGGTCTACTCCAAACTTCTGCAGAATTTAACAAAAATGCTTCTGTGAATCCATTGCCGAGAATGAGTTGTATAATAAAAACTAGGGCTGTTACTCCAATTATTGTAAGTGCGCCGCTGTACTTGAATATTTTTCCCATAATAAAAGAGAATGCTCTTTTTATTTAAATTTATTTCTCTAAAGATACAGGTTTTTTCAATTATTTTTTGTAGAATTTATCGTACTCTGTGTGATTTTTGAAATATGTACAAAGTAAAAGAGTGTAATTTCCACTTCCATCATTCTCAATCTTGTATACTGATCTTGCAGAACCATGTTTTACTTTTCTAAATTGTCCTTCTCCAAATTCTTCACTATACGCTTTGTACATAGGAGTTTTTTGTTTATTAAATCCTTTAGATTGCCATTTCTCTAAAAATTCTCCAAATATGGGCGTATTATTTTTGATCATACTTAAGTAATAGTTTTTATCTTTTTCATCAGTGATTATGTCTAAATTGACTGTGGAAATTTTACTTTCTTGATTCATTTTTTTAATAAATTCTTGGATTGAACTAGTTGAGGCATACATGGAAGGATTATATTTTGGCAATATTCCCGATACTTTTGTTGGATTAACAAAATCAAATAACATTTCTAAAGATTTTATGTAATCTAACTTATGTCCATTTTTCAAGTTTAATATTTCTGAATTATTTTCAAATAAGATTTGTGCGTCTCTCGATTTAAGACCATAATTTCGGAAAGTATTCTCAATTCCTAAGATGAACTCTTTAATGTCGTCCATTTTAACTGAATCCAATATTTCTTTAGCTTTTTGAGATTTGAAACCTCTTTCTGTGAGAAATTCTAAATGAGAACTGTTGTATGCTTTGTTCTCTTTAAAACTAGGTTTCTGAGTAAAAGTTTGTGTTTGATTGTTTGCAGTTTCTGATTTGATGGGAGTAATTTCTTTTTGTGGAATAGTTTGTAGATTTTTTAGTACTCTTGATCTATTTATGTCTCCTCTGATTAATTTTGCAAGTTCTGCATCTACTTCTTCTTCACTTGAAGGCAAATCTTTAGCTCTCAAATCTTTAATAAATAACAAATTTTTTCTAAACTCTGAAATAAGATTGTTGCAAACATTTGAAGAGGTGAGTATTATTGTGTTTTCTTTCTCAAGATAATTAACTCCCTCTTTTATTTCTATATATGCTTCAACTGCTTCTTTTATTACTTCATCATTTCTTAGAGATTCAATAGGATGCTTTGCAAGCGTTTTTTTATCAATACTTTTCATTCCTATTTTTTTGAATTGTCTCTCCGCAAAAGAAAGCTTTGCTCGGTCCTTTTTAAGATAATTCATATTTGAATAAGCAAACTCAAGCGTTGTATTTTTGTATAATTTTTCTAAGTTTTGTAAAATAAATTCATAGTTTTCTATATTGACTGTTTTGTAATTTTTAGGAAGTTCAGAGTTAATGTCTGAGAACAATGCAGTTGACAAAATTTTACTTATTGTAAAGGGCGCTTGTTCATAGTCTGTATTAAACAAAGTGTCTAGAACATTATTGGATATGTGCTTAACTTGATCTGTTAGAATGTCTTCTAGAGTGGAGGCTGTTCTGACGTCTTGAGGTTCGTATGTGTTTATAAACTCTTCAGCAACACTGCTCAATGTCCTGGTGCCATCTAGTTTATTAAGTAAGTTAAATATTGGGCCTAGATTCATTTTTTTTAAGAATTACAGGCCATTTAAATACTTTTTGTTACTGGCTAGTGAATATAATTCATTAGATTTAGGTTGAGAGACAAATTTATATACTAAGTTTAGCAAAATAGAATAAATGGCAGAAAAAAGTCAAAATTCTAACGAATCTTCCTCATTGAGCTTAAAAGAATCTGGAAATGGAAATGGATTCAAAGCAGATAATAGAAAGACAGAACAAGGAGGCTCACAATCAACATTTGGAAAAGACTACATTGGAGAAGTGCCAGATCATATGCCGAAAGCAGAAATAGCGAAGGATAGATTAAGATTTTGGGTTTCTTTAATTGTTTTTTTAGTTATTTTATATTTCATAATAAGGGGCATAATTTTGTTGGTAAGTTAAAATGATTGACTTAATTTACTGGACGTTATTTCCCGTTGCAATACTATTGGCAGGAATAGCAACTTCAATAGGTGTGGGTGGCGCAATATTCTTTACGCCAATATTTATTCTTGTATTCAAAATAGATCCAATTCATGCTGTTTTCTTAGGACTAGTAATAGAATTATTTAGTTTGATAAGTGGAGTATCTGCTTACTGGAGAAGAAAATCAATAAATTTTCACATCATAAAAAAAATAATTTTGTTTACTGTTCCTGCAACGATAGTTGGAGCTTTACTTGCAAGATACTTGCCAGAAACAGTATTACTGATGGCCTTATCCGCAGTATTATTTTACGTAGCATTCTTATTTCTTATACAAGAAAAAAAAGCGCTACCAAGACATCCTGCTCACACAGGGATACATACTAAACATAAAAAAGCAAGAGTGGATTCAAAGGTAACACGTGCAGGAATTATTGGTGGATTATTAACAGGAATGACTTCCGCAGGACTAGGAGAAATAGATGAGTACATGTTTTTAAAAAAAATGGGGCTCCCTGTTCCTTCAGCATCAGGAACATCCATAATGGTAGTATCTATAAGCGTCATTGCGGCACTGATTATACACGCAATATTTTGGACAAATGCAGATGGTGCGTTTTTGACAAAAACTCTTTCAATGCTAATATTTTCAATACCTGGAGTAATAATTGGAGCGCAGTTGGGTGCAAAATTAGCTCAAAAGATGAATGTACAAACACTAAGTACATATGCTGGGGCAACCTTCTTTGTGCTAGCATTATCTGTTTTATATTCAGTATTCTGAACAAAAATCTTTATAAAGACCATATCTTTCCGTAAAATAATGGATTCAAACAAGAAATGTAACTCAACAAACGTTAGAATAACAAATGATAAAGGATCAGTTATATTTAAATGCCCATCTTGTAAAGATTTTGAAATAGTAAGATCAAGACACTCAAGACAAATTGTGGCAAAATATACTTGTCCAAAGTGCGGATTTATAGGCCCAAATTAAAATTGATAATTCTAGGAGGAAAAAAATGGCAAGCGCAATAGTCACAATTAAAGTAATGCCCGCTTCACCCGAAACAAACATGGATGAACTGGAAATTAAAGTAAAACAAGCAATAATAAATTTTGCAGGAGAGGGAGAAACAAGAACAGAAGTTGTTCCTGTGGCATTCGGATTAAAATCCTTAAATGTAACTTTTGTTATGGCTGAAGCAAAAGGAAGTCCGGATCCATTAGCAGAAGAAATAGATTCTTACGAAGAAGTAAATTCTGCAGAGATATCTGACGTAAGAAGAGCAGTTGGATAAGATAAACAACATCTTTTTTATTTACTGTCTATTAATTTTACAAACTACTTCTTCAACATATTTTTGCAAAAAGAATAATGCTCGTTCTTTCTGTCCTTCTACCAACTTTAATTTAGGGTCATAAAAAATTTTGAATTTATCTTCATTAAGTTTTCCAGCATAAATTTTTTGATTCGGTGTCCAAATCCCATTAGTTGTTTCAAAAGAAAGACAACGATAATGAAGACCATCGGATTGTGGAATTGCATCTTCAAAAAGAGTGAGTTGTTCAATTACTGTTTGATAAAAATTATAAATCTTATTTTGAATAGTTTCAATTTCTCTCGGTTGATTAACAATTAAAAAATACAGTCTCGTTGTTAAATCACTTTGATCATACTGGGAGCCTTCAGTTCTGTTCCAACGAATCTGTCGCTCAGGCATATTCTTTCCACCAATAACTTTTCCAGAAATAATTTTATTTTCAAGAATTCTGTTTTCAAGAAGTTCATTTAGTAATACTCTATTTTGAAGAGTTATTTGTTTCATAAATATAGAAAGTGACTCAAATTTAAATAATTTATTTAGAAAATAGCACTTTTTCGACTAAATCTTTAGGTGCGTCGGTTTTTATCCCAGTAGGTGAAAAATGAGTTCTTGAAACTTTAAACCCATTAGAAACAAGAAAGTTCATTATTGTTTCAAACTTAGGAAGATTGCCTTTTAAATTATTCTTGGCTAATTTATGAATGTCATAAAAACCAAACTCTTTAATCTTACTTTCTTCTGCGAGCAGATTGAAAAACTTCAAAGATTCTTTATCAAGAATACTTGCTTCGCGTTGCATAGCTTCAATTAAATTATCATCCCATAAATCTCCTGTCCAAACAGGACCATATATATCTTCATCTAGAATTAAGAAAGAGTGTTTCTTTGAAATTTCATCACACAGTTTTTTACTTTTTGTATTTAAAAAAAAGACTCGCATATAATGATCCTTAGCATAACTAAAAACAGGAATCAATGCTTTCTCATATTGCAAACCAATTAGCTGAACCTTTCTTATAAGAATTCTCAAACCGAACTCGTGCATAATATGATTCCTTAAAGGAGTTGCCCAATATTTTCTTTTACAAGCACCAGGATAGCTTCCACAAAGAGCAGAAGTATCAGTGGCGGTAACTGCTAGAATGCCCTCCGAACGCAGTGCTCTGATAGCTGAGTCGAGAAATGGGTTTGGGCTGCCAAAGGGATCAATATCAATATAATCAAAACCAGCACTTTTTTCTAAAAATAAATTTGCATCTTCATTGTAAATAATAAACTCTTCTTGATTCAAATTATTTAATTCAATATTCCTCTTCAAATAAGTTTCATAATCTGGTTTCAAATCATTGACATGAATCTCGTATATACTTCCTTCTTTAAGTTCTTTTTTGAATCTTAAAGATCTAATTCCAGAACCAGCTAATGGATCAGCGATGCGAAAAGAAGACCGTCTTTTATCTGTGCTCTGTTTTCTGTATACTGCATCCAGCCCGCTGAACGCAGACAACAATAATATTGAGATGTCTCTATTTAGTTTCATAACAGGATTATAAAAAACAGGCATTTTCCTGTCAACAATTTCCTTTTTTTCTCCAAATATTTTAATTGAACCTTCTTCAACAATTGAACCCATAAATAATAAGAAAACACTCTCATTTAAATTTGTTTTTTATTTATAAGAACAAGTATATAAACTATAAAGTATATCTTATTGGTATGAATGCAAATCAATTGTATGCAAAACTGGAACATTATTTTATTAAACCTCAAATTAGGGATGACTGGGTACAACATATGACTTCTGTTGAGAAATTTATTAGCGAGAATTATAAAAAAAGATCAATGGGTTTGGTTTGTGATTTCACGACAGAAATAAATGAAGTTTACACTGCAGTTTTTCCTTCAGATGCAGTCATGAAAAAAATTCTAGATTCAGGAGCAAAAAACGCATTACTCTTTGTACACCATCCAGCTATTTGGGACATAAGAAAAGCACCAGAAATTTTTCAACAAATGAACAAAGAATTATTACAAGAATTCAAAAAGAGAAAAATCTCAATTTATAATCTTCACGTTCCTTTAGACGATTTTGGAAAATATTCTACTAGTGTTACATTAGCGCAAGCATTAGGGCTAATTCCAGAAAAATCCTTTGCACCATATTATGGTGCTTTATGTGGCGTTTATTGTAAAACTTCATTTACCACAGTTCAAGAATTAAACAAAAGATTTCAAGAGGTTGTAGGCCATAACACAAAAATTTACGCGTATGGTGATAATAAAATAAAAGATAAATATGTCGCAGTAATTGCGGGCGGAGGAAACTCCATTGAAATGCTAGAAGAATTCACAAAAGATGGAATAAATACATTTGTAACGGGAATTACTGCAAAAAATAGTCATTCACAAAAAGCACATGATTTTGCTAGAAAAAACGAATTAAATCTCTTAGGCGGAACTCATTATTCAACAGAAAAATTTGCATGCATTGCTATGGTTAAATACTTTAAAAAAGAAGGATTGCCTGCACAATTTGTAGATGATGTTCCAGTAATGGAAGATATGTAAATTTATCATAATTCTCATTTTTTGTAGAATTTATATAATGCAAAAAATATAATTGCGGTGTATATCATTATTGCAATTAAACTTATCCAAAGAGGATATTCTAGAAATTTGGCAAAAAATACTGAGGCTAGGGCGCCAGCTATTGCTGCGGCAGTCACATTTGCACTTTGATGTAATGCTCGTTTTTGAACCATGAACATGATAAATGCTTGATATCTTAATAAATTTTTATTTCTTAATTTTATCTCCGAATTTCTTGAAAGTTTCAATTAAGTCAACCATGTACTTGCCGTCTTCCAATTTGTAAATAAGCGGTTGTTTCTTCTGGAATAAATTAACCAAATCAAGTTCGTATTTTCCAGGACCTAGAATACTTATACTTTCAAAATCAAGAACAACTGGAAGTTCTTTGTCAATTTCATTTCCGATTATATCGTAAACGTCTTTTTCAATTTGATCTTTTTCTTTTCTTGTTAAATCAAAAGTACGCTCTTTCGCACGAGCAAGATCATCATCACGAACAAAAAAGAATAATTTAGCGCCGCACTTTGTACATCCTTTGAGAATAGCACTAGAAGCATCTCCATGTAAAGTACCGCATTTAACACATTGGTGTGGCATAAATATTACCTAATTATCTTCTCCTTCTAGAGCCACTACTTGACTCCTCGGTAAGCAATTGAATCTTATCAGGATCTTGCTTAATTTCTTTAATTATTTTAGCAGGACCGATTATAGTGAATCCGTGCCTGTCTCCAAGAAGAACATTTACCATCTTAGATTTTATTGTTTTGAAAAAACCTTCATCGGCTCCGCTTGTATTTACTACGCTTAATTCAATTCCTTTGAAAGTGTTGCTGATTTCTTCCATTGTTTTTCTGATTAATTCTGCTTCTTCTTCACTTTTAAGTCTTCCTTCCATTAATACAATTTTATTTGCTTTAACTGCCTTTAATAGTTTAGAAATTCTTTTCTGTGAATCTAATCTTTCAATTTCGAAATATGGTATGAATTGTAATGTTAGCATCGTTCTAGTCACCATCTTATTGTCCTGCAAGCTTGAATAATGCTTCATAGAAAGCTTCAATGTTCTTTCCAAATTTAGCACTTATTCCAATAACCTCATATTGTGGAAATGCTGCTTGTATTTTTTTCATGTTAGATTTTTTTAAATCAACTTTATTTGCAACAATCAAAACAGGAATTTTTCTTGCTTCAAGATTTCCAATGATTGTAACATTAACTTGGCTGTAAGGATCTTTAGTTGCATCAAGAACGACAACAACGGTATCCATGTCATCGAGCCATTTGATTGCATCAATAACTCCTTTAGTTGCTTCTTTTGCTCGTTCTTTAGCTTCTTTTTCCTTCATTCCAACTTTCATGAAATCTTCATAATCAATTTTAGTTGCTATACCCGGAGTATCGACAAGATTGAATGATAATTCTTTGCCTTTAGACTTAATTACAACTTGCTCTTTGATGTGAACTTCTCTTGTTTCGTGAGCAACATTAGAAACGCTTCCCATTTCTTCTCCGAGCCAATCAAGACAAACCTTGTTGGCGAGAGTTGTCTTTCCACCATTAGGAGGACCGTAAAGTCCAAGCTTTACTTTTTTCTTTTTTCCAAACATCTTCGAAAAGAAATTTTTGAAACTTTTAAGTACATTAATCATGAAATAATTGCTTTTCCATTAATATATAAATCTTTTGTTTAGGAAACAATTAAAAAAGATAGATATTTCTTTAAATTTAAATGGATGTAAATAATAAAACTCCTCAACAAACTGCGGAGATTTCAAAATATTATGATTCTATATCTTCTGGATATGATGAGCTGCATTTTGAGGAACAAAAACAAAAAATAAATATTATTTTGCAAGAAATAACTCCGAAAAGATCTGAAAAAATTTTAGATGTTGGTTGTGGAACTTGTTTTTCATTTGAATATTTTAAGTGTGATTGTTATGGAATTGAACCGTCGAGGGAAATGCTAAAAAAATATTCTAAGTATGCGCATTATAAAAATAAACTCTTTGTCGGCGGTGGAGAAGATGTTGATAAACATTTTAAAAAAGATTTTTT
>PCYF01000027.1:6241-16008 GCA_002762915.1 Candidatus Woesearchaeota archaeon CG10_big_fil_rev_8_21_14_0_10_32_9 | reverse complement strand
TTGAAATATTACTGAAAGTTGCAGGAATTATTTTTCCAGTCAAATATTTTTCAGAAGTTAGTGATTCTATTTCTGATCTGTTCATTGTTTCGGATGTATCTATATTTCCATCGGCATATAAAATATGAATATTTTCTGGTTTGTATCCTTCTCTTTTTTGCGATTCATATATTGATGAAATATTTAGTAAGAATGAATTTTTTAATCCACCATCGAAATCAGCGGTGATTTTTTTGTCGCGGTATGTTTCTGGAGCTATGATTAGAGAGTATTTTTCTTTTAGATTTTCTTTTTGGTCTGTTCCTACTCGTGTTTCTATGTTTTGTGCTAGAGATACATCTGGAAAAAGCAATTGCTTTGTTAAGAATAATCCTGCAACAATATTTCTTAGTTTCATACACCATCATAAGTACTTGTTCTTTATAAATATTTCTATTATTTATTACTGTGTAGTGATTACTAAGCTATTTGAAGAAAAAAAGATTACAAAGTTCATGATTATTGTAAAGTGTCCTAATTGTGGAAATACTCAGAAAACTGATCCTCGAGTAGAAAAACAAGGAGATATCACAAAAAAGGTAAAAAGATGTGTCTATTGTGGGAAATCGTTTAAAATCCATTCTAATCAAACAAAATCAAGAATTCTTAAAATTGAATAATTAAGTAATTTTTTCTCGTCTTAAAAAACAAGTAAAAAACAAGCAATTATTTTCCATATTGAAAATAATACTGAATTAAGCAAAACACTTATAAAAGCACAGCAATTGCTAAATACATAAAACAGAGTTAAAAAAGTGTTCTAAAATGACTGAAGAAACAACCCCTCCAACAGAGCGAATCATTCATCAAGTTATCGAGGATGAGATGAAGTCTGCTTATCTTGATTATTCTATGTCCGTTATTGTTGGAAGAGCACTTCCTGATGTAAGAGATGGTCTTAAACCCGTTCATAGAAGAATTCTTTTCGCAATGAATGATCTCGGCATGAAATGGAATACTGCCTACAAAAAGTGTGCAAGAATTGTTGGAGAAGTTCTTGGTAAATACCATCCTCACGGAGATAGTGCTGTTTATGATTCTCTTGTTAGATTGGCTCAGGATTTTTCCATGCGTTATCCTTTAATTCAAGGTCAGGGAAATTTTGGTTCTGTTGATGGAGATTCAGCGGCAGCTATGAGATATACTGAAGCTAGAATGTCTAAAATAACTGATGAAATTCTTCAAGACATAGATAAAGAAACCATAGAATTCACAGATAATTTTGATGGAACACTTAAAGAGCCTGTTGTTCTTCCTTGTAAAATTCCTAATTTGTTAATTAATGGAAGCACAGGTATTGCTGTCGGTATGGCTACAAATATTCCTCCTCACAATATTAAAGAAATTTCTTCAGGAGTTATTAGACTGATTGATGATCCTGACATTACTCCTTTGGAGCTTGCTTCTGAAATTCAAGGTCCTGATTTCCCTACTGGTGGAATGATTCAAGGAAGAGCTGGAATCCGACAAGCTTATACAACTGGAAGAGGAAAAGTTCTTGTTAAAGCAAGAATGCATGATGAAGAGCACAATAAACAGAAAAGAATTATCATAACTGAAATTCCTTACATGGTCAACAAGTCTGATCTTATTATTCAAATAGCTGAAAATGTTAAAGAGAAAAAAATAGAGGGCATTTCTGATCTTAGAGATGAATCTGACAGAAAGGGTATGCGTATTGTAATTGAATTAAAACGTGATGCTAATATTGATGTTATTAAAAATCAATTATATTCTTACACAAGATTACAAGAAACTTTTGGAATAATTATGCTTGGTCTTGTAAAAAATCAGCCAAGAGTTTTAAATTTAAAAGAGCTTCTTGTTGAGTTCTTAAGTCATAGAAAAATTGTTGTTAGAAAAAGAACAGAGTTTGATTTAAGAAAAGCAGAAGAACGTGCTCACATCTTAGAAGGTTTACTTATAGCGCTACAAAATATTGATGAAGCTATTGCGTTAATCAAAAAAGCTGAGTCTGCTGCAGATGCTAAAGACAAATTAATTTCAAGATTCGCTTTAAGTGAAGTTCAAAGTCAGGCAATTCTCGACATGAAATTACAAAAGATTGCAAAACTTGAAACTAATAAAATAAAATTGGAACATACTGATTTACAAACAATCATTGCAAATTTAAAGAGAATATTATCTGATGAAAAAGAAATTCTTGGAATAATTAAACAAGAACAAAAAGATGTTATTGACAAATTTGGAGACGAAAGAAAAACTCAAATTCTGGACCAAGAAGTGGAAGGCGTAGATTATGAAGATCTTATTCCGCAAGAAGATGTTGTTGTCACTATGAGCAACACTGGCTACATTAAAAGAATGCCTCTTGATACTTACAAAACTCAGAGACGTGGGGGAGTTGGAGTAATTGGCGCAGAAAGTAAAGAAGATGATTTTATAGAAAAAGTTTTCGTTGCAAATACTCATTCTTATCTTTTGGTATTCACTGAAAGAGGAATTGTACATTGGTTAAAAGTTTACAAGATTCCTGAAGTTGGACGTTATTCTAAAGGAAAAGCAATTGTTAATTTAATTGAAATTGATCCTACTGAAAAAATCAGTACAATCATTGCAGTTAATGAATTTACAGAAGATCATTATTTGTTAACTGCAACTAAGAGAGGAATTGTTAAAAAAACTTCTTTAACTGCATATTCAAAACCTAGACGTGGCGGAATTATTGCATTAACTTTAGATGAAGGAGATGTTATGATTGGTGCTGCACTTACAGATGGTAAACAACAAGTACTCCTAGGTACAAAAGAAGGTCTTGCATGTAAATTTGAAGAAACTGATGCCAGACCAATTGGTAGAACCTCTCGCGGCGTTACAGGAATTCGTTTGAAAGGAAAAGATGAAGTCGTCGGAATGATTCTTGTGAATGATGATACTAATGTTTTAACTTTAACAAGTAATGGTTATGGTAAACAAACTAAAGCCTCAGAATATAGATTAATTAATAGAGGTGGTAAAGGAGTTATTAATGTTAACTTAACTGATAAAAACGGAGTTGTTGTTTCTATCAAATCAGTTAATGGTGATGAAGAATTAATGCTTGTAACCAGACAAGGAATGATTGTTAGAATAAAAGTTAATCAAATTTCCACTATTGGTAGAAACACTCAAGGAGTGAGAGTTATAAAATTAAGAGAAGATGATGAACTTATTTCTACTGCAAAAATTTTATCAGAAGAAGAAGTTGAGCAAGAAGTTGATAAAGAGGCTGAAGAATTAAAAAAACATCCAGTTTCAATTCCTGTTCAAAATTTTAAAGAAGAGGAAGAAGATGATTCCGAAGAAGAGTCTTCTGATGTTGAGGAAGAGTAAAAATGAGCGAAGAAAAATCAGAGAAAACTCACAAATTAGAACATGATCGCCCTAATTGTATTGGTTGTGGTGCTTGTGTTGCTGTCGCTCCTGATTTTTGGGAAATGGATGATGATGGTAAGGCGAACATAATTAAAGGAAAAAGAAAGCCTGATGAAACCGAAGAAAAGGAAATTTCTGAAAAGGATTTTAAGGTTAACATGGAAGCAGCAGAATCTTGCCCAGTTAATGTTATTCACATAAAAAGACTTAAGGATGATGAGAAATTAATTTAATTAAAATTTACATTTTTTCTTTAAAATTTTTGAATTCCGGACTCTTTTTTGAAATATGAGGAATTCTTGGAATTATAATGCTTGCAATTGCTGCAACTGATCTTTTATTAGCACACTCTGAGTATAAATATAGTTTTATGTCTGAATCAATTAAAGCGCAAGATTAACGAAGTCTATCTGTACATTAAAATGTGTTCGAATATTTTGCTTGTGGCCATTTGTGCATAACCTTTCCAGCTACTTAGCAGTTCTTTTGTTTTATTGCGTTTTATTTTTCTGATAAATCTTTGTACGTTTTTTCTTCTTAATTTTATTTTATCAGAATGTATTTGGTAGCCTACAAAGTCCACTCCTGTTTTTGTTGGAAATATATTTCTTTTTTTAGGATGCATCTTTAAATCTAGGCTTTTTAATTTTTTATCTATTTTGTTTTTTACTATAAATAGTTGTTTCTTTTTTCCCAATAAAATTATATCATCCATGTATCTGAAATATTCTAAATTGAGTTCGAAGCTTATAGGTTTATCCAATTCATTTAAGTAAAGATTTGCGAATGTCTGTGAAAGTAAATTTCCTATAGGTATTCCTTTTCCTAAATAGGATTTATGACTTAAAATAATTTGCAGTAGTATTTGTTTAAGTGGTTTTTCTTTGAATTTATTATAAATCATTTTTAGAAGTATATCTTGATTTATTGAGTGAAAGTATTTACTTACATCTGTTTTGAATACATATTCTTTGAATTTTGTTTTTTTAAGAGAATTATTTAAATCGCGTAGTGCTTTGTGAGCTCCTTTTTTCTTTCTACAGGCATATGTTGTTTCTATGAGTTCTTCGTCAAGTATTGGTTCTATTATGTTGTGTATTGCACTTTGCACAACTCTATCTCGAAATGGTAGTATTTTTATTGTTCTTTCTTTTGGTTCTCTTATAATTTTTTCATGATATTTTCCTATTTTGTATGTTTTGTTTTTTAGTTGTTGTTGTATATTTATCAAATTATTTTCTTGGTAGAATTCAAATTTTAGTGCTGGTGCTTTGTATGTTTTTCCTTTTCTTGTTTTTTTGTATGCTTTGTAGATGTTTTCAAAACACGTTATTTTTTGCCAGTTATTTGATGTCATTAATGAAAAAGTGCAAGACCAGAACTGGTCAGAATTCTAATCTTGCACGTGTTTTTGGTTTTTCTATATCATTTTATATTATATAGGCTCTTTTTTAGCAACCAGGATATACACCAATGTAATTCTTCTATTGCACACTCACAAAAAGTTGTCTTTTTGTTGATTTTTCTTTTTGTGACTCTGGCTTGTGAAGATTTACGCACCGAAACCCGATGTTCGAGTTCGAGTTCGTAGGACCGTTGTTCAAGTTCGAGGTGAAGACCCCTGCGTTCGCGCCATTGTCCCAATTGCCGCCACGAAGCAAAACTCGCGGACTTTATTGATGTATTCCTTGTCCTTTTACAATAGGACTTTTAATTATTCCTCCTAATATTTTTCCTATTTCTATTATTTTTTTGGAGGCATATTCATATCTTCTTAAATCTAATAATTTAAGGTCGTTACTAAGTCTTATCAATATTCTTAATTTTTCTAATTCTATATCTGCTTTGATAAGGGCTTTTTCTCTTTCTTTGTTTGATGCTATCATTATTATGTTTTCTAGAACGTTCAGGGCAATTGTTTGTATTTTTTCTCCTAGTACATATTTTTCTTTGTTTGGAAATTTTCTTGTTACAGGATATATCCATAGCAACAAATCGTAATATTTCTTAAATAATATGAATCCATCTATTAATTCTTTTGACATTTATTTTATCTCCATACTTTTTATTAAACCATTAAGTGATTTCATTTTTTCATTATACTCTTGTATGATGTCTTGAACATTTTCTATTATTTGAAGTGCATGTAATATGTTAAGATTGCTTTGAAGTTTTGATATATTTGTTCTTGCCTGTGAATAATTTTTTGCTTTTTCTTCTGGGTGATATTTATTGTATCCTTCTGCTAGTTTTGATAGTATTTCTGCACTTACTTTTCTTGATTCATCTATTAATGATTGGTATGTGTGGTGGTGTGCATTTTCTAGCGTTTTTAAAGTCTTTACAACTATAGGAAATATTTCTTTGTAACTATTTAGATTTGTGAAATTGTGTTCTTTATTATCTGATCTTTGTTGAACACGATTTTCTTCACTTAATCCGAAAATTTGATTTCTTTCATCCATCTTTTAAATCACGCTCCGAGTAATCATTGTGTCAGTTTGCACAAGCAAATGACGTGTGGAAATCTCTGATTTCCAGTGTTTCAGTTTCTCCGAATGAAAATGAGGAGATATGAAACACGCCAGTGTTTCAGTTTCCAGTATTCATTACGCACCGAAACCCGACGATCGAGTACGAGTTCGTAGGACCGTTGCTCGAGTTCGAGGCGAAGACCCCCGCGTACGCGCCATCGCCCCAACCGCCGCCACGAAGCAAAACCCGCCCTGTACTAGTACTTGAATATATCCTGCCAACACCATTTACTGAATTATAATTTCCATTCGGTCCCATCTCAAACCGCTTATCAACAGCACCAGTCTTCGCATAAGTATTCTGCCAAGAACACTCCGCAACACCATCATTACCATAAACACTATACCAACCTGTCGCCCCGCAAGCATTACCCGTACTAATACTGGAGCCGTCTTCCATCAAATCAACCCATTCCCAAACATTACCAGCCAAATCCCACACTTCACTTCCACCAACCTTAAGTATTCTATAATTGACTCCACTTAAAGGATTAGTTCCATCCATCGCAGAAGCACTATTACTATTGCCCCTAGGAATAACAGTCCCATTCCAATTAATAGGATTACTCTCAACAGCACGAGCCATAGTCATCCACTCCCTATTAGTAATCAAGTGATATCCTGCAGATACACAAGCATTACGCGCAGCAGTAAAAGTTACACTAACCCAAGGAGCACCACTCTCAGCACTAACTGGAATTCCTGAACCATTATTTTTTGCTTCATACTTCATTACACAAAAGCTACTCGTGCCAAAATAAGAACTACCTTGAATAAGAACAAAACCATCTGGACACAAACCAGAACCAAAACTGGAAAACTCGGAATCACTTAACACCTTACCCTTAACATCCACAAAAACACTCTTAGAATAACTCGACACACCATTACTAGGATACCATTGAACTTCCACTTTTAAATTTTCTTGCTTACCCTCCTGCAAACTTGCAGAACAACTTATCTCAAAATCAGACTCACTTGCAATCTCAAAACCCGCACTACAAACACCTATAACTTCGCCATTTCTATAAACAGAAGCATTACTAATAACAACACCCTCTGGCAAATTATTTCTCAACAACACTCCTTGAAAATTCTGACTCAAACTACTACTCTTACAAAAAAATTCGGATCCAGAAACGCAATTCCCCCCCCCCGAAAAAGAACTAGGATCAAGAACACCGAAATAAGCCAAACCGCCAATCATAACCAAGATGATAAGAAACGCCCAACCATACGTAGTCAAAAACTCCAACGCCGCCTGACCACGCCTAAAAACAACCATAAAACACAATAATAATCATAATATAAAAAAGTATCGGAAAAAATAAAAAAAGCACGGAAAGTTACATCATTCATATAAAAATTAATTAATCATCCAGTCCACGCTTATGTTATATCTAAATAAAATTTAAACTTTAAATTAAATGGAGTCAATAAAACAAAAACATTTAAATATTAATTAAAGTTAATATCTATTAGCTATGGTAAACATCACTAAACTAAGATTAACACAACTTCAAACAGAAATTTTGAGAGCTTTATTCATAACAAATGGCTCGACAATAAATCAAAGACAATTGGCCCTCCGACTAAACGTAACTCAACCAGCAATAAAAAAAGCACTTCCTTCATTAAAAAAAATCAATTTCATAAAAATCCAAAAAGATCAGAGATTATCAATAACACTAAATGCAGAAAATCATAGAGTCATGCAATTAAAAAGAATAGATAACCTTAAGCAAATATATGAATCTGGTTTTATAGATTTTTTAGAAAACGAATATGCTGGAGCAACAATTATTTTGTTTGGAAGCTATAGTAGAGGAGAAGATACTATTAATTCTGACATAGATTTAGCAATAATTGGAAGAGAAGAAAAAAAATTAGATTTAAAGATTTTCGAAAAAAAACTAGAAAGAAAAATAAACATTAATATCTACCAAGCATTTAATAAAATAAATAAATACTTAAAGGAAAATTTAGCTAACGGCATCTTATTAATTGGAGGATTCGAATTATGAGTGCAATAAAAGATTTTGAAGAATTCATAAGAAATGGAATCGTAAAAAAACAATCTCCAGATAAATCCCGCGCAAAATATCTAGAAGAAGAATCTGAAAAAGCATATAAATTTTTACAAAAAAAAGTGAGTACATTCGGAATTACCGACGAAACGGCAAACGACTTAGTAAGATCTTGCTATGATATTTTGATGGAATCAATAAGGGCTAAAATGTTAATAAAAGGATATAATGCATCAGGACAGGGAGCACATGAAGCAGAAGTGTCATATCTGAGAAACTTAGGATTCAAAGAAAAAGATGTGCAATTTGCAGATCAGCTGAGATATTTCAGAAACGGAATGCTTTATTATGGAACCTCTCTAGAAAAAGAATATGCTCAAAAAATAATCGAATTCACAGACAAGATATATTTTATGTTGTTAAATTCAGCATAAACCGAGATACAAAAATATTTATAAACAACATATGAATTCTATTTCATATGTTTTGTAGATCTTATACTGACTTTTTTCAAGCATTAGCAAATAAAACTAATCAACAAATAATTGAAGTTTTGTTAAGAAAAGAAATGAATGTGTCAGAAATAGTTGAAGCAACAACACTTGAACAAAGCAAAGTCTCACATTCTTTAAAAAAATTAGCAGAATGTAGCTTTGTTAATATTAAAAAGAAAGGTAAGCAAAGAATTTATTCATTAAACAAAGAAACCATAATACCAATTTTAAAAATTGCAGATAGTCACGCCAAACAAATGTGTCCAATTTGTACAAAGGTGCATTAATGAAAATAAGTAGAAAACTATATGATGAATCAGATAAAACAAAATATAAGTTCAAAGTAGTTGATGGACTAACTGAAGATGTTGTTAGACAAATTTCCAAATACAAACAAGAGCCGGCATGGATGTTAACTAAACGACTACAATCCTTGAGCACTTTTAAGAGTCTTGGTTTTCCAACGTGGGGTCCTTCTCTAAAAAAATTGGATTTGAACAAAATTTGTTATTTTGCAATTCCAGATGCGGACGCTAATTCTACTTCTTGGGAAAGTGTTCCTGATAATATAAAAAAAACTTTTGAAAGATTGGGAATTCCTGAAGCTGAGAGAAAAGCACTTGCAGGTGCAGGCGCCCAGTATGATTCTCAAGTTGTGTATCATAATCTTAAAGAAGATTTGAAAAAACAAGGTGTTATTTTTGAAGATATGGATATTGCAGTAAAAGAATATCCTGATCTTGTAAAGAAACATTTTATGACAAATTGTGTTTCTCAAAATTTACATAAATTTGCAGCACTTCATGGAGCTGTTTGGTCTGGAGGAACTTTTATTTATATTCCTAAAGGTGTTAAAATTGATTTACCTTTACAAGCGTATTTTAGAATGAATGAAGCAAGCATGGGCCAGTTCGAACATACTTTGATAATTGTTGATGAAGGTGCAGAAGTTCATTATATTGAGGGTTGTTCTGCGCCGAAATATAATACTAATTCTATTCATGCCGGTTGCGTTGAAATTTTTGTTGGTAAAAATGCAAGGATGCGTTATAGTAGTGTAGAAAATTGGTCAGTCAACACATTTAATCTAAATACAAAACGTGCGAATGTTGAAGAAAACGGAATCATTGAGTGGGTTTCTGGAAATCTTGGTTCTGGAACAACTATGCTTTATCCTGCCTCTTTGTTACTAGGAGAAGGAGCAAAAGCAAATCACGTTACTATTGCTTATGCAGGTAAAAATCAGAATCAAGATACTGGTGCAAAAGTATATCATCTTGCACCTAGAACAACTAGCA
>PCYF01000027.1:2821-6199 GCA_002762915.1 Candidatus Woesearchaeota archaeon CG10_big_fil_rev_8_21_14_0_10_32_9 | reverse complement strand
ATAAAAAAAGGCGCAAAAGATAGCAAATGTTCTGTTATTTGCGATGCTTTAATGTTTGATAATCTTAGTCAAAGTAATACTTATCCTAGTATTGATGTTCAAGAAAAAGATGTTGATATTGTTCATGAGGCCAGTGTTGGTAAAATAAGTGAAGAACAATTATTTTATTTGCAAAGCAGAGGATTGTCTGAGGAGCAAGCACTTCAAATGATTGTTTCTGGGTTTATTGAGCCTTTGCTAAAAGAACTTCCTTTAGAGTATGCTGTTGAAATGAATCGTTTAATTGAATTAGAATTGGAGGGAAGTTTAGGATGAATAATTTAAAAGTCGAATTCCTTGAAGAATTTGCTAATTTGAATACCTCTTATGGTTTGGGAATTAGTAATCCTATAAATATTGAGACGAAGGATTCTTTTTTGAAAAAATTGTTTGAATCTTCTCCTAAGATTTCTTTTTCTAAAAATAAATCCGACATAAAAAAAGAAGAGAACACAGTCATTATTAAAATTCCTCAAAACGTTATTGAAGATGTACATATTCAAACAAAGACAACTAAAAATTCTTTTTTTCATTTCAATATTATCGTAGGCAAGAACTCGAAGTGCATCATTCATCACGAGCTGTCAGGCAAAGGTTCTTTAATCATGAGTGCTGTAGATCTTGTTTGTGAGGAGAATTCAGAAGCTGAATTTGTAGAATCTGTTTTGCTAGATAAAAAATCTGTTTATTATTCTAAAAAAATTAGTTCTGCTGGTTTTAATTCAAAGATTTTGTGGGTAGAAGCAGATTTTTCTGCTAAAAAGATTTATAGTAACATAACAAGCAACCTAGATTCAGAGAATAGTTCTTCTAAAATTGTTAATTTATTTTTTGCAGATAATTTAATCATTGACTCTAATCTAAAATCAATTCACAACACTATAAATACAACTTCAGATATTTTGAGTAAAGGCATATTACGAAATGCTGAGAGTTTTGTTAGAGGCCTTGTAAAAATTAATAAGTTTGCAAAAAACTCCAACGGTTATCAGAAGTCAGATGTTCTTCTTCTGGACGATTCTAAAGCAGTTTCCATTCCAGATCTTGAGATTCATAATAATGACGTTAAATGTAGTCATGGATCTTCAATCACTAGACTTGATGAGGCCAAAGTTTTTTATATGCAATCAAGAGGCCTTAGTAAAGAACAAGCACAACTTGAATTAATTGAAGGATTTTTCAATCCGGTTCTACAAGTTTTGTCTGTTGATAGAGTTAAGAGTTTTTTACAGAAACAAATTGAAACTACAGCAAAGGTGAAATTATGAAAGTTGAAAAAATAAGAAAGGAATTTCCTTTATTGAAAAATAAAATTGTTTATTTAGATAATGCTGCAACAACACAAAAGCCTGAATCAGTTATTGCTGCGTTCAGAAAGTATTATGAGTCTAGCAATGGCAATGCTCATCGTGGTTTATACTCTGTTTCTCAGGAAGCTACAAAAATCTTGGATGAATCTAGAGAAACTGTTGCTGATTTTATTAATGCTGAAAAAGATGAAATTGTTTTCACAAAGAGTGCTACAGAGGGTTTTAATCTCTTGGCATATGCTCTAGAATCGGAAGTTGGACGGTGGAATCACGTTGTTACAACAGAGCTAGAGCATCATAGTAATTATGTTCCTTGGCAACAATTAGCAAAGAAAACTCAAGCCGAATTAAAAGTTGTAAAATACAATTCTGAAAAAAGTGAATTGGATGACTTTTCAAAATATGTTACAAAAAAAGCTGCGCTAGTTGCATTTACGTTGATGTCTAATGTAACAGGATTTATTCCTGATGCTAAAAGTATTATTAAAAAAATTAGAGAAGAAAATGATAAAGCAATAATAGTGGTTGATGCATCTCAAGCAATCGCGCATATTGATATTGATGTTAAAGAACTTGATGCGGATTTCGTTGTTTTTTCTTCACACAAAGTTTATGGTCCGACAGGGGTTGGCGTTGTTTATGGAAAAAAACTTTTATTGGATAAGATGAAACCATTTTTATTCGGTGGAAATATGATTCAAGAAGTTAAAGAGTTTGAATCTACTTGGGCAGAAGTTCCAGATAAATTCGAAGCTGGAACTCTTGATGTTGCAGGAATTTTTGCGTTTGCTGAAGCTCTTCGTTTTTTGAACGCTCAAGATTCGGAAGAACTTAGAGCTTATGAAACTGAGTTAAAAGAGTATACTCTATCCAAGCTTAAAGAAGTTGATCATCTTACTGTTCTTGGACACAATTCAAAAAATTATGGTCCAATTATCAGCGTTTTAATTACTGATCTTCATCCTCATGATTTGGCAGAGATTTGTGCGAGAGAAAATGTTTGCGTTCGTGCAGGACATCATTGTGCTCAACCATTAATGAAAAGTCTTGAAATTGTTGCAACAACAAGAATAAGTCTTTCTTTTTATAATGAAAAAAAAGAAATTGATAAGTTTATTGAGTGCATAAAAAAAGCGAGGAAGATAATTAATGGATGAACTTTACCGAGAAGTTTTATTGGATCATTATAAGAATCCTCATAATAAAGGAATTATTTTGAAACCAAATATTCACAAGGAAGATTCTAATCCTTTGTGTGGCGACATGGTTGAAATATTTATTAGATTAAAAGGAGAAAAGATCGAGAATATTACTTTTGAAGGAAAAGGTTGTGTTATTAGTCAAACTTCTGCGTCCATTCTTACAGATGAGTTGAAGGGCAAAACTTTGAAAGATGTTCAGAATATGACGCGAGAAGATTTACTTGATTTGATTGGTTTACAATTAACTCCGACAAGAGTTAAGTGCGCAATGCTTCCATTATCCGCAATAAAAAAAGGAATTATTGATTACGAGGCAAAGAAATGAACACACTAGAATTAAAAGATCTTAAAATTAAAATAGGCGAAAAAAACATAGTTAAAGGAATTAATCTTGTTCTGAAAGAAGGAGAGATTACAGTTATTATGGGTCCTAATGGTTCTGGTAAGAGTACTCTTGCTAATGGTTTAATGGGACAACCGCGCCTGAACACTGAGGGCAGCGCACTGTTGGCCGGCAAGGATCTTCTTAATTTGTCTCCAGATGAGCGAAGCAGACAGGGTTTATTCTTATCATTTCAATACCCTGAGGAGATTTCTGGAGTTACTGTTTCTAGTTTTTTAAGAACTGCAATCAATGCAAGAAGAGCAAAAGAAAATCCTATTAGAATTCCTGAGTACATAAAAATTCTTAATGAAAAAATGAAACTTCTTAATATTCCAAAAGAGTTTGCAGCCCGTTATTTAAATCAAGGATTTTCTGGTGGAGAAAAGAAAAAAATGGAAATGCTTCAGTTATCAATGCTTAAGCCAAAAGTTGCTATTCTTGA
>PCYF01000027.1:0-2769 GCA_002762915.1 Candidatus Woesearchaeota archaeon CG10_big_fil_rev_8_21_14_0_10_32_9 | reverse complement strand
CGGTGCTGAACTTGCTCATGAATTGGAAAAAAATGGTTACGAGGCATACAAATGAATCAAGAATTTGAAACAAAAGTTTTGAATATCAATAAGAAGGAAGTAGAAAAAAAACTTAAAAATCTAGGTGCAAAAAAGCTTTCGTCTAGTCTTATGCGTAGATGGGTTTTTGATTGGCTAGATGAGGATCTTGAGTCAGATTATGGTTGGATAAGATTGCGTCAAGAGGGGAAAAAAGTTACTTTGACTTATAAAAATAGACGAGCCATGAGTAAATCAGATACTAAAGAGCTTGAAACTGAAGTTAATAATTTTGATATGACTGCAGAAATTCTTCAAAAAATTCCATTCAAAAGAAAATTTTATCAAGAAAATAAAAGAACTGTTTATGTTTTTGAAGATGTTGAATTTATGATTGATGAATGGCCAGGACTTAAACCTCATTTAGAAATAGAAGGAAAAACAAAAGAAGCATTAACAAAAGGAATAACCCTTCTTGAGTTCACAGGAAAGGACTCTGGAGATATTTCTGTTAATAAAATTTACAAAGATGAGTTGAATGTTGATCTTCATAAAATTGAAAGATTATCCTTTGATTTTTTTAAGGAGGATAAAGCATGAGTTTTGATTTCTCTAAGATAAAAGTAGAGAATCCAACTCATTTGAGATTTGGAACTGCAGGAATTCCCATTGTTGCAAGAGGTCATAAAACTCATGACGGAGTTAAAGCCGTAAGAGCTCTTGGTCTCGAATCTATGGAATTAGAATTTGTTCATTCTGTTAATCTTACTCCAGAAACGGCAAGCGTCGTAAATGAAGCCCGAGAAAAAAATGATGTTACATTAACTTGTCATGGATCTTATTACATTAATCTTAACGCAATCGAGGCCGCGAAGATTGGTGCCTCTCGTTCTAGAATATTACAAGCTGCAAATATTGCCAGACAAGCTGGTGCTTGGTCTCTTACTTTTCATGCAGCATATTATTTGAAAGATGAAAAATCACAAGTTTACAGCAGAGTACAAGAACAATTAAAAAAAATTACTGCTGAATTAAATAATTCTGGAAATAATATTTGGATTAGACCTGAAACTACTGGCAAACCAACTCAATTTGGAGACTTAAAAGAAATAATAAAATTAAGTCAAGAGAACGAACAAGTGTTGCCTTGTGTTGATTTTGCTCATCTTCACGCGAGAACTGGCGGAAAAAATAATACCCTGGTAGAATTCCGTTCACTGTTAGCAGACATTGAGTCTGGCCTTGGTCGACGTGGTCTTGATAATATGCATATTCACATGTCAGGAATTGCGTATTCTGATAAAGGAGAAAGAAATCATTTATTCCTTGAAGAATCTGATTTTAATTACAAAGAATTAATCAAAGTTTGGAAAGAATTCAAAATAAAAGGAGTGGTGGTTAGTGAGTCTCCAAACATTGAGAGCGATGCGTTGTTAATGAAGAAGGTATATGAAAAATGAGTTCAAAAGAAATACTTCAAGTTAAGAAAAATTACAAATCAACAAAAGCATTAGAAACTCGAAAGAGTTTTTGGAGAAATCAAGAGAACAGGATAAATGCTGAAGAAGAATTTTGTAAACTTCTCCAATTAACTGGAACCGAGAAAATTCTTGATGTCGGCTGTGGCTATGGTGATATGCTAGGATACATAAAAGCTAAATACACTAAAACTACTCTCGTTGGGATTGATAATTCTGAAAACATGATAAAAACTGCCAGATCAAAATATAATAATATTGCTTTTGAAGTAGCAGATGTTCAAAAGTTACCTTTTAAGGATAAAACATTTGATGTTGTTATTGCAAAACATATGCTGTACCATGTAACTAATATCAAGAAAGCATTCAAAGAAATACATCGTGTTTTAAAACCGGAAGGTAGACTTATAATTTCTTTAAACACGTTGTCGAGCAAATCCCGCGCAAACATTGAGAAATATAAACAAGAAATCGAAAAAACGTCTAGATATAAACTTGTTCAAACAGTAACTAGAATAAATACTGAGAATTACCCTAAGTATTATGATTCACAAGATTTTAAAATACTTAAAGAGTTCAAGAATTATTCATACACAGTTATGAATAACGCAAAGCCTCTAACTGAATACATTTCTACATTCAGAGAATTTTTTATTCCAACGCCCTCAGAAAATGACTGGAAACAAATAATTGGAAAAATTCGAAAAAAAATTGATATAGAAATAAAAAAGAAAGGACCTCTAGAGGAAGTTAGGGGTTTTGGAATCATATTATTTAAAAAAAATGATTATCAAGGAGGAAAATAAAATGAAACATGAATTACCAAAATTAGAATATAAGTATGATGCTTTAGAGCCATATATAGATGCACAAACAATGGAAATACACCATTCAAAACATCATCAGGCATACACTGATAAATTTAATGCGGCTTTAGAGAAATATCCTGAACTTGCAGAAAAATCAGCAGAAGAAATCTTGAGTGATTTAAATGCAATTCCTGAAGATGTCAGAATGGCTGTTAGAAATAACGGTGGAGGATATTATAATCATAATTTTTTCTGGACTATTTTGAAGAAGGATGTTGCACTTGTTGGAAAGCTTGCTGATGCGATTAAATCTAAGTGGGGGTCGTATGATAAGTTCAAAGAAGAGTTTTCAAATGCTGCGGCTACAAGATTCGGAAGCGGTTGGGCATGGCTCGTGACAGATTCCAGTGGTCAGCTCTCAGTTGTCAGTACGCAGAATCAAGACACACCAATAAGCGAAGGAA
>PCYF01000024.1 GCA_002762915.1 Candidatus Woesearchaeota archaeon CG10_big_fil_rev_8_21_14_0_10_32_9 | reverse complement strand
TTTTTTCAAATTTATTAACAACACGATGAATTATTGGATAACTTTTATCTGCAGTAAAAATAATAACATCACCTATTTTTATGTTATAAGGATCAGAACCTTTGACAAAAATAATATCTCCTTTGTTAAATCCAGTTCTAAATCCAAAATTTTCAAAATCTGCATAAGAAATATTTTTCTGCGAATACCATTTTTCTTGAGTGCATGCCGATGGACAATATGCTGTATTATTTATCCAATTATCTCCGTTAACGTGCGTCATGCTGCTACTTATAACTGCAACAATAGGAAAAGAAGTTCCCATTACTAAACCAACTAATGGATAAAATACAAATCTAATAAGAATGAATGCTAAAACTATGTTAACTAGCCAACTTAATACGGAATCATCTTCCCAAATAAAGTACCAGACTCTTCTCAAAAAACCGCTTCTTTTTTTCTTCTTCATAGAACAAAAAACTACAAACACATTTATATATTCTTTCATATTCTTAGAGATATGAGTAAATTTTGTCCAAAGTGCGGAAAAACTATTGAAAAAGGAAGATTCTGTCTAGAATGTAATCCAGAAACAATTGAACACAAACACATAAAAATAAAACTCTGTCCATCAAAAAGCGTATTCATACAAGGGAAATGGTCAGAATTCGAAGATCTAAGACAACTATCAGAGAGACTTCTAACTAAATTCGTGAAACAAAGTGTAAAATTAATACGCGGTCTTGAGTTTTATGAGAATCTTTTAGAAAAAAGCGGCATGAAAAAAAAATTGGAAATGATTGTAGACTTTCAAGATCAAGAATACATGATTCCTGTTGAAGTGGAAATAACATACTCGCCGAAATACGCAAAATTAGGTTCAACATATTTCGAAGGAATACTACAATTAAGAAATACAAGACCTGACGTAAGAGAATACATACAAAAATATATGCTTAAAAATAATGTTATGCTTAATAGAGAAATACATAAACCAAAAGAATCAGACTATTACTTTATCAACAAAAGAAAAATGCATCCTCTTGCCCAAAAAATAATCAGAAACTTCGGGGGAGAAGTTGATGCAAACGCGCAACTATTCTCATATAATAATCAGACTAGTAAAGATATATTTCGGGTAAATGTACTTGTGATGATTCCAGACTTTCAAGAAAGAGATGTTATAGAGTATCAAGATAAAACATTACTGATAACTGGCTTTGGAAAAATAATAACAACACTTAATCTTGAAACAAATAAAAAGTTTACATTTCAATTTAAATTTAAAGAAAAATATGTTCTTCTAACCAAGATGAAAACCACAATTACCAAAGTAAGGCCGGAATTAGAAGTTTTACATCCAAAGACATATCAATCAGTTATTTGCAAAAATCCTCTAAATATAGAAGTTTCTGCAGAAAGAAATGTTGTAATTGTAGAAAATAAAAAGCATGTTTTCTTAATTAAATAATTCTATTTACTTTCATCATAATCTCCAAGACTGATTTGTCCTTTTCTTTTATTTGGTTTAACTTTTAGTTTTTCAGGACTCAATTCTTGACCAACCTGTTTTTTAATATCAATGGCTAATTTATCTCCAAGAATTGCTCCAAGAATACTAACATCAACTTTCTTAACATCTCCAAGATTTCTAATTTTATTACGGAATAATTTTCTTGCCCTTGCTCTACCAACATTTTTTAATTTAATTAAAGGCAACAATTCTTCTTTAATTCCATTTTTCATTCTAATTCTCAATCTAAGAATTTTATTGCTTACTTCTCTGAAACCTTGAATTTTACTTAATTCAAAACAAGAGTAAAGCAACCAATCTGCACGATCTAACTTGTTGTTAAGTTCTCCTGGAGTAACGTTATGACTCTCAAGAATTTGTTCCTCAGGGATTTCTTCAATCCAATTCTCAAAAACCATCGCAGTCTTTGCGCTATCTAAATAATCATCATATTCATCAGCATAAATATCTGGCTCTGAAGAAATTAAAAGATCTGATTCTAAAATAAGTTTCTCCTCAATCATCTCCATGTCTTTTTGTCTTGCTTTAACCCGAGGTCTAAGCTCTAAGGTCCAAGAAATCATTTGTAGTAAACCAAATTCGTTGAAAGATTTAGAAGAAGCACTTCTCATACAGGTTAACAAATAATTTGCAGTAAAAGGATCCAAGTACAATTCTGCAATTCTCGCACCAAGAACAGTTGCTTTTAATTTTCTATCGTGCTTAAGTTTATTTGCACTCGTAAAAAAAGATGATTCGGTTTTTGTTGGTTCACTTTCCGCTTCAATAAACTCCCATTCATCCAATTTATCAACAATATTATTAATAATGAAACGAAGATTTTCCATATTTTTATACTGTTTTGCATAAAATGTTTCACTCATAAAATTCATCAAAGATTCTACACTATTTGCATAATCAGTCGCAACCAAAGACAAAACATACATTCTTAAAACAGGTTCAACTGCAAGTTTTGAAATTAATTCCTCTGCTTCTCCTGTAACATACTTTTCCCAAATATTTTCTTGATCCTCAACAGAATCAGCGAGACAAATAGCTTGACCTTCTGAATCATATTTAGGTCTTCCGGCTCTTCCAGACATTTGTTCATATTCAAGAACAGGAATATATGACATCCCCCACCCTCCTCCAAAGCGTTTTAAATCACGAATAATAACTCTGAACGCAGGAAGATCAAGACCTGCAGCAAGAGTTGGAGTAGAACAAATAATTTTTATCAAACCACTTCTAAAACCATCTTCAACAAGTTCTCTTTGTTTACTGTGTAATCCAGAATGATGAAATGCAACTCCTTTTTTTAGAATTCTGGCCAAACGCTTACATTGTTTTGTCGGAGGAGAAATAACTTTTTCAACTTTGGAAGAAATCTCTTCAAGTTTAAACAACTCTTCATCAGAAAGATCAATTTTAGACGCTATCTTTTCAGCACAAGCTTCTGCTGAGCGCTTAGTATTAACAAAAACTAATTCTTGTTTATTTAATTTTAAAGTATCTAAACTAATATCAATAACGGGATCTCCATGAATCTCTTCAATATCAAGCATAATGCCTAAGAAGATGCTTCTTTTTTAAATATTAATCTCATTTGACCAGTGAAAATTCAAAAAACTTTAAAAACAAATCAATTTAGTTAAGTATTACATTGTCGTTTATAAAAAAAGCAGGTGGATTCTTAGCATATTTCGCACTCTCTATAGTACTTATTAACTTATTTATGTCCTTCTTTTTAGGATCATTTACTGATAAAATTCCTGGTGTAATGGGAAATGTGTATGATTATGCAAGTCCAGGAGCCAAACAACAATTAAATGAAAAATTTACAACTATGTGTACTGGTGTAATTCAGATTATAAAAGAAAATAAATCAATAGATCAACAAATACTTGAACAGTGTTCTGCGGAAAAAAAGAAAGTTCTCAAACAAATGTGTTCTAATCTTGATGTGATTCCTCAAGATCAACAAACTACAGAGTTATTACAAACATGTGAAGCTGTAAACTCCGGAGAATTTGATAAATTTTGTGAAGATGCTCAAAACTCAGAAGAAACTCAAGTGATGGATTATTCTCAAGTAAGTGATACTTGTAAAAAGTTAATAGATGAAGAAATAACACACAAAGAATTCTTTGTTCAACTCACAAATGACTCTATGTCTCAATTAGATGGTGAAGGAATTTCAAACTTAGTAGAGAATAATAAAGAGTTGCCTGCTGAAACGAAAACTTTTTTGATGACCTCGCAAACACTTATGAATACATCTACTCAATCATTAATTATACAAGGTGTTATAATACTTATTTTATCTTTCCTTTTAAGATTAACTTGTGAGAATGATGCAGAATTTTTAAAAAAATATTCTAAGTTGTTTATTTCCTTAGCAGTATTAATATTGGTCCCTTTTATTTTATTACAATTGTACTTAGTTGCTTATCCTCCTAATACTGATCAATTTGTAACAATGATGACACAATCAACAGGGTCAGAAATGAGTGCTGCTCAAGCAGTCCCAGTAATATTTCCATTAGTTTTAGACTCAATGTTTACAGGAGAACTATTGATTGCAGCCATAGCTGTACTGGCATTCGGAATACTTCTAAAAGTTGCACAATTATACTCCTAGTGCGATTACTAGTGTTGTTGTAGATTTGTAAATTAAAAAAATAAAAGTTTCGATTTGTGTTCTTAGTTTTTTTCAATTAATTCCTTAAGAATTTTTATGAAATAACGATTTTCATCTTTTGAACTTACTGCAATCCGTACATATGTGTGTTTTGATAATCCAAACGGACGAGCATCAGTTACAAGAACGCCTTTTTCTTTTAATTGTTCAAGGGTTTTTTTGAAATTTCCAAACTTTTCAAGATCTACAAGAAAATTTGTCGTTATAGATTTTGAATAAGGAATTCCTAAACTATCAAGTTCATTCTCCAAATATTCTCGTTCACTGTGAAGAAATAATTTTGATTGTTGTATGTGTTCAGTATCTTTAAGAGCCTCCAAAGCCAGTTCTTGTGCTAAACCGTTCACTCTAAAGGGAGAAGATGTCTTTTTGATTTCATTAATTATTTCAACATTCGCAATTATGTATCCAATTCTCAAAGATGCTAAACCAAATGTTTTAGAAAAAGATCTAACAATTACAATATTATTATATTTATCAATTAATTTTGAACCGTTTATTTTAGTTATGTCTGCTAAAGCTTCGTCTACAACTATTAAACCAGGAAAATTTTCAATAAATTTTATTTTTTCATCTTTATCTATTCCCAAACCAGTGGGGTTGTTAGGGTTGCAAAGAAAAGCAAGACTAGCGTTTACTTTATTGGCCTCAGCAAGAATTGATTCTGCATTAAAAATAAAATTTTGCATTGGTACAAATACTGTGTTTCCGCCCATTATTTTTGTATGAAACTCATAACGATGAAAAGTAGGAGTTGGTATTATCACTGAATCGTTTTTTTTTATATATGTTTTTGCAATCATATCTATGCAACCATCACAACCATCGCTCAGTAAAATATTTTCAGGATTTACTCCAATATACTCTGCAATTTTCTCTATTAATTCTTTATTTTCAATATAATAATGACTAATTTGAGAATTACTGATTTCTTTTAATTTTTTCATTACATTGTTTGAAACGCCGTATGGATTAATGTTAAGACTTAAGTCCGCTTTTATGTTTGCAAGTTTTTCATCAGGAGCATACTCTGTATCTGGAACGTTGTCAATTTCTTCCCTTGCTTTTGGTAATACATTTAGTTTCATAATCACACCCTCATAGAATTTTTAGTCTGTAGAGGCATCTACTGCCATGACCAAATAAAATTATTGTTTACTATAGAATTAACTCTAATAACAAAAGCGTTACTCTTAGTTGATTTGTTAAAGTTTAAGTTACTCATACTTTGAGAATGGTCATTTATTATTTAAAGATTTCTTTTTTCTATTAAGTTATTAGTACTTATGTCGTGGGCATCAGAAAGCTTTATATATGTAGTCCCACTTGCTAGTGATAATTTAGTTTGTATTCGTAACTTGCGGAGGAATGGTTTGAATGGCATTAATGGAACTAAAAACAAAAAGATACAATATTTCTGTAGATCAGTTGGTTGAAGGAGGTCCTGGAGGCTATGAATCTGTATATTTAACTTCTGAAGGTGAACCTGCATCTGCTGAATTATATGAGTTATTGAGTGAGTTTTCTGGAGAATTATTACCTGTAGTTAATGGATCAATAAGACAGAGAAATGGTATTGCTCTATTAAATGCGTTAAATAGAAAAGATTCCATTGGAATAGCATCAGGATTCAAACCAAGTGGTGCATATCACTTTGGACACAAATTAACCTCTTCAGCAGTTTCATTTTTTCAAAAAAATGGAGCACAAATTTTCATACCTGTAGCAGACATAGAATGTTCTATGGATCCAAGAATGACTAAAGAACAGTATGAATTCTGGGCTGCTGATAATTTATTGGATTGGGGAGCAAATGGAGTAAATTTAGATGCTGCACACGTATATTTACAATCAGAAGAACACAGAGTTAATCAATTAGCATATCTTGTAGCAAGAAGTTTAAACTTTGAATTTGCTGCAGATATTTATGGAATGGATAAATTAGTAAGTGATTTTCCATTCTTGTTTGCAGGAATCACACAAGTTGGGGACATCTTGTTACCACAACACACTGAGTTTGGTAATGATCATTCATTTATGGTAAGTGGACAAGATCAAGATGGACACATGAAGATGACTGTAGCATTAGTTGAAGAATCACTAAAAAACAGCATAGTTTTACCAGGAGTAAGAACAGTTCCATCGGGATTTTACATTCCTCACATAAGAGGAATTAGAGGAAACAAAGCAAGTTCAAGTAAACCACAAGATACTCTTTACTTAGGATCTGGACCGGCACAAGAGGACTTAGATGCAAGAATAAACTCAACTCTTAAAAAGTTTGATGATGCATGCAAAGAAGACAAAGAGAACCTTGAAAAATGTGCACTAGATATGGTTAGATACATTGATGTATTCGAAAAAGCAAGTAACGTTGAGTTTAGAAATCTTTACAAAGATGATCTGTACATAAATGAATTAGTAAACAAGTTAGATGCGGCTAAACCTGAAGAGAAAAAAGTTGTACAGGAACAACTAGATCATTATTTGATAAGTATTTGCAAAGATATGCATCAAAATAATATTGAACTAGTTAGAGACTTGTTGCCACAAGCATTAAGCGAACATCAAATGAAAAGACAAGCAGTGCTTGATTACGCAAAATTAAAACCTTCTATTGTAAAAGTGCAAGCACAAGAATCTCTTGGACAAGGATGGGGACAATTCCACGAATCTTCTTCAAATTCAGAAGATCCTAATTTACCAGAATTTTGGAAAGTACCAAAAAACGCAATTGTCGATAAGAATAAAAGAAATCCAACAGATTGGTATACTCTTGTTAACAAAGTTGCGAATAAATTGATGCCATAGGTGAAAAACAATGATTGAAGAATATTTATCCCAAAAAGCACTTGTACAAAATGTTTCAACTATTGATGAGCTAGGGGATTTAGTGAATAGAAAAGATTCAATAAACATAATGATGGGTCAAACTTTTGATGCAGGTCAACCTGTCGACATGATGAAGTATGCTCTCGTTATTATGCATTTGACTGATTTACTAAAAGGAATAGCAATATCTGTAAACAGTAATTGGTTAATAGCAGATCATTTTATTGCAGACATTAATCAAGACCAAGCTGTTGCAGAAGTAAAACGTCAAGCAGATCAAAGAATTGAATACTTGACAAAATTAAACGAAGTATATGGTGGGGAAATAAATTTTGTTAGATCTTCAGAATTAAGCAAAACAAATGAATATGCTGCTAATTTGGAATTATTGTTTAAAGAAGCAGAAAAAAACCCGAGATTTAAAGAATTAGTTTTGAATTCAATACCTCCAGATAGACGTAATAATCCTAATGCATTACGTTATCCATTTGAAGAGTTAGCAACAATTCAAACAATGAATACAGATATAAAAATAGGTCCACCGTATGAAATATTATACGATGCTCCTGCAAGAGAATTTGCAGCAGAAGTTGGATTCACAAAATATGTTTCTGTACAACTTACTAGATCATTTCCGCTTGGTAATCCAGAAATTTCACCAAAACTAATGGATGAAATTGAAACATTTGGTTTATTACCTTACAAAATAAATAGTAAAGGTTTGGGAGATTACAGAATTGATGTTATCAACGGAGATCCAAATAAAACTGCAGCTCTAATATTAAACACTAGAGATCCTAGAGCATTAATAGATTTGATAGTAATATCAGAACAAGCCAGATTAAGATTTGAACAAAAATCAGGAATATCTTTTATGGCTCAAAAAGGATTAGATATGCAAAGACCTGATGTGAGTCAAAATTTTGGTATTGGAAGACTTAAAGATCTTGCATACGGATCTCATTTTGAATTTATTCATAAACTAATGCATCAAGATTTATTTAAGCCAGATTGAAAGAGGAGTATATTTACAAACAAGAACAAAAATCAAAGCGAAAACTAAAACAATTCCTAAACTAATTAATAATGCTTTATTTACGCCGAATTTAGGAATAAAATACAACAGTGCCAACATATAAATTGGCCAAATAAAAATCGTTCCGAGAAGAGATGATTTTACAGTTGTTAACACAGCTGTACTGCCCGAGGTTTTATTAATGAAATAAAAACCAACAAGGCTCATGTTGGGGAGAAACATAAGTACGCCAGCTAGCAGGGGATGGCCTATTTGTGCAAGTATTACTGATGCGGTTACTATGGTTCCGCCAACCAAGAAGTAAAGAAAATATTCAATCATAAGAATGTGCTGTCGTGCAAGTTTAAAAATATTATTATTAAATATTACTTGAGTTAAAATGAAATTAGAAAAATTATTATTGACACGAGGATTGGTGCAACAAAGCCCGTCTATAGAAGTAATTAGACAGAGAGCTGAAGTAGTGAAACCTCAACCGATGAAATTATTCTATGGAGAAACTTTTGATGAAGAAGGAAATACTCTTGATAGTATGAAATATTATTTCTTTGTGGATGCTCTTTCTAAAGCATTAACTGAAGAAGGATTTGAAACCGTTCCAGAGATATTAATTGCAGATACAGCCGCTTGTAGAAATGTGGGTGAGAAATTAGAAAGAAGATACATGTCTCTAGGAACTGATCGCGTTAATTTTGTCAAAAAAATAAATGAAGTTTATGGATTAGATTTAAAGATTATTAGAATGAGTGATTATATTGATTCTATAGAATTTATTAAAAAAAGAGAACAGGTAATAGATATGTGCCAAGCAGATCCAGAATTGATGGCGGCAATAGAAAAAAGTGTTCCGGAATCAAAACTCGACATTGAACGAAAAAAAGGATTCTTATATTCGTTTGACGAGATTACAACAATAATAGATTTGGATATAAAGGTAGGACCTCCAAGAGAAGATTTATATGATAATATTGCAAGACAAGTATCTTCAAAAAATAATACAAAAGAATTGATTTCTTTATTTTTAACACCATCATTTCCTTTAGGTATGAATTGGGCATACTTCTTTTCAAATGAAGGAATAGAAGATCATGGAATAACTGCATACAAAGCAGGTAGTAAAAGATTACAAAGGCATAGAGTGATAGTAGGCAGATCAAACCCGCAATATATACAAAACATGATTGAAAATTCATTTATTTCAACAGATCCTACTTTGCCAAACTCTGTTTTAGAAGCTGGAATTATATCGGAGATGGCTAGAAAAAGATTAGATAATGATGATTCTCCAATTACACTTGCTCAAGATTTTTATGAAGGAAAGATTACCTCCGAACAATTGAAAAAATTTGTTGGAGAAAATATAGATGAGCATGTGTTGAGGTACTTCTAAAATGGCAGACACATACAAAAAACTAAAAGAAATTATAAAGTTAAATACTGCTGAGAGATTTAATTTTATAGAAGAAGAAATAAATATATTAGACTTGAATAAAAATATTACATTTTTTGAAGCCATGTCTCCTAGAGGAGATAAGCACATGTCCTTAAATTTTTTAAATGATGCAGGTAAAGAAATATGGTTGACTGCAAATTATGATACCTATCAGAATTTTCCTTCAGCAAACAATAACGCTAGCGGAGTTATGACTCTTCTAGGATTAGGAAGCAAATTAAAAGAAAAAGATTTGCCTGTTGGTGTAAGATTATTCTTTTTGGATTATGCACTTGATCCAAAATTAGTTTCAGCCGGTAGAAGAGATCCGGATTTTGTTCCAGGATCAGAATTACTCTTAAACTACTTAATAGATAATGAAACTGACTTTATTGACAAGTATCTTGGAACAATCACGGTACAAGCAGTAGGTAAAGGAAATTTATGTGTTTTCAAAAGGACTGGAAAAAAAGACGAGAATTCAAAATACCTTAATGATAAAATAATATCTTTCGGTCAAACAAATGGAGTCATTGTAGATCTTCAAGACCAAAGTCCACTAGCAGATAATTTATCCTTTTTAAAACAAGGATTGGATGCAACAGTCTTATCAAGATATCATGAAGGCGCTTGGCACAAAATGCAAACACCAAAAGATGATATTAACAATGTTAATGCTCAACTGGTTGATGAGACTGCAGAATTTTTATTAAAAGTTTTACAGACATATAAGGAATAAAAATGGATACAAACAATAATCAAGAAGATTTGAACAAAAGATTGCTCGAAGAATATGGTGATAAGAAAGCAAAAAGAGATGAAGAATTAGCTTACTATCCAAAAAAAACAGAAGAATTCGGAGCAAAATTTATTGATCGTTTCGTGAAATATCATCCTGATCCAAGTAGATTGATGAGAATGGGTGTCACATTTGGACACAAAGATTTAGAAACAATTGCTGATGCAATGGCTAATGATAAACCTTGGGCAGTTGTTTCAGGATTAAATCCATCAGGCCCTCTACACTTTGGACATAAACAAGTTTTTGATGAATTACTATGGTTGCAAAAACAAGGTGCAGATATATTTATTCCAATTACAAAT
>PCYF01000020.1 GCA_002762915.1 Candidatus Woesearchaeota archaeon CG10_big_fil_rev_8_21_14_0_10_32_9 | reverse complement strand
TATCAGAGACTTTGTAAAAGAAGGAAAGATGGTTGTCTGTAAAATAATAAAAACAGATCAAGAAAGAGGCCATATTGATTTATCTCTGAGAAGAGTAACAGAGATGCAAAAAAGACAAAAAACTGATGAAAGAAAACAAGAACAAAAAGCAGAAAAAATAATTGAATCTCTCGCAACCCAGCTTAAAAAACAACCAGAAAAATTATATGAAGAAGTTGCACGCGTGTTACTTCCAAAATATGAATTATTACAATACGCATTTAACGATGTTGTAGAAACCAACGTTTCTTTAGAAAAACTAGGAGTATCAAAAGAATACTCGGCTTTACTTGAAGCATCAGTTAGAGAAAAAATAAAACCAAAATCAGTAGAAATTTCTGGAACAATAAGTATGAAGAGTTATGCTGAAAATGGACTTGAATTAGTTAAGGAAGCATTAGTTGCTGCAGAGAAAACAAACAAAGCAGCAATAATAAGATATTTAGGTGCAGGAAACTACTCAATAGAAATTGGTGCAAAAGATTACAAAGAAGCTGAAAGAATACTTAAAGCAGCTTTGGATGCAATAGAAGATAAAGTGAAAAAAGACAAAACAACAGAGTTCTCATTCAAGAAAAAAGAAAAGGATTAAACAATGGTACACATACTGAAATGTACTCAATGTGAATCATACGGGTTGGACGAACTGTGTACTTGCGGTTCTAAACGAATAATTATTATTCCTCCAAAATTTAGCCCTGAAGATAAATATGCAAAATATAGAAGACAGGCAAAAGAACAAGAAAATGAATAAATGGGAAATAACTAAAATAAAAAAAATCTCAATAAGAGAACCAATTCTTATAGAAGGATTACCGGGAATAGGCAACGTTGGAAAAATAGTTGCAGATTATTTAATAGAACAATTAGGTGCAGAAAAAATAATGTCATTTTTTGCATATAGTTTACCAAACTCTGTATTTGTAAATGAAAAAAATCTAGTAGAATTACCAAAAATAGAATTATACTATAAAAAAATAAATAATCAAGATTTCTTATTTCTAGCAGGAGATGTTCAACCTTCAAATGAACAAGGCAGTTATAGTTTTACAGAAACAATTTTAGATTTGATGCAGAAGTATAAATGTAAAGAGATAGTTGCTTTAGGGGGCATAGGTCTTGCAGAAATACCTGAGCAACCAAAAGTTTACTGTACAGGAAATGATAAGAAATTTGTAACTAGTGTTGTAAAAAAAGGTGCGAAATCTGAAGTGTATGGATTAGTTGGGCCTATAATTGGAATATCTGGATTACTAGTTGGATTAAGTGCAAGAAGAAAAATACCTTCAGTGGCGCTTTTGACGGAAACATATGGACATCCGATGTACCTAGGAATAAAATCCGCAAAAGAAGCATTAAAAATATTAGTAAAAATGTACAAATTCAAAATTGATTACAATTCTATAAATAAAGAAATAAAAATAATGGAACAAGAAGAATTAGGAGAAGAACCTGATAAAAAAAGCGCACTTCACAAATTAAGAAAATTAAAAGAGATTAATTACATTGGATAAGTTTTACTTCAATAGTTAATAATTTAACAAGATATATAAATAAAATTAATTCTAATAAATATATGCTTCTGAAAAAAACTAAAACTGGAACTCAAAGGATTTGCTCAAAAATAGTTGAGAGAAGAACTGTTGCAAGCATGGGCAAGGGATTAATGTTTCACAAGAAGATAAAAGATGAAGCACACATATTTTATTTAAGAATTATACGAAGAGAGGCAATAACAATGTTCTTCGTATTTTTTCCATTGGATGTTTTATTCTTAGATGAACATAAACGAATTGTAGAAATAAAAGAAAATCTAAAGCCTTTTGCAAATTATCTTCCAAAAAACAAAGCAAGTTATGTTGTTGAATTAGAGAAAGGAACAGTTGCTGCAAAAAAACTTGAAGTAAATGATGAGTTAATATTTGACTAGATACTTTATAACTAGATAAATTTAAATATATTGAAGACAATTAAGATAAAAAAGAGGGTGAGAAGTTGAACATTAAAAGTATTCACGCAATTCAGATTCTAGATTCAAGAGGAAATCCAACAATAGAAGTAGAAGTTCTAACGAGAAAGTCACTTGGTACTGCGGCAGTACCGTCAGGAGCGAGTACAGGAACACATGAAGCACTAGAATTAAGAGATGGGGGAAGTGCTTACTCTGGAAAAGGAGTTCAAAAAGCAATAATAAATGTTAATAAAAAAATAGCTCCAGTAATAATAGGTTTTCCTATTGACGCACAAAGAAAGATAGATGAAGCAATGCTCAGAAAAGATGGAACAAAAACAAAAAAGAAACTCGGAGCAAATGCAATTCTAGGAGTAAGTATGGCTTGCACAAAAGCAGGAGCAATGTCTTACAATATGTATCTTCATGAATACTTAGGAGCATTATACGCAAATAAAAAATTTGAATTGCCAATACCCTTTGCTAATGTAATAAATGGAGGAATGCACTCAGGAAATCACTTATCATTTCAAGAATTTATGATTGCTCCGATAAAAGCAAAATCTTTCTCAGAAGCAACAAAAATAATTTCTGAGATTTATCACGAATTAAAAAAAGTTATAACTGAATCATTTGGATCTGAAGCAACAGGTGTAGGAGATGAGGGAGGATTTGCTCCCGTATTGCACAGCCCAGAAGAAGCACTAGAATTACTAGATGTGGCTATTTCTGATTCAGGACATAAAAATAAAATTGCTATTGCAATAGATGCTGCAGCATCAGAATTTTATGACAAAAAAGCTAAAAAATACAAAGTAGCAAAAGGAAGATACTTGGAAGCACACGAATTAGTAAATTACTATGAGGATTTGTGTAAAAAATATAAAATAATAAGTATAGAGGATCCATTTGACGAAGACGACTTTGAATCATTCAAAGAGCTGACAAAAAGAATAGGAAAAAAAGTACAAATAGTTGGTGATGATTTAACTGTAAGTAATCCTGAAAGAATTAAAAAAGCAATTGAACAAAAAGCCTGCAACGCTTTACTTCTAAAAGTCAATCAAATAGGAACAATAACTGAAGCAATGGAAGCAGCACATCTGGCACAAAGAAATGGCTGGAATGTAATGGTGAGTCACAGATCAGGTGAAACAGAGGATGCATTTATTGCAGATCTCGCAGTAGGAATCAACTCTGGACAAATAAAACTTGGAGCTCCTTGTAGAGGAGAAAGAACAGCCAAATATAATCAATTACTTAGAATAGAAGATGTGATGGGAAAAAAAGCAAAATACGCAAAGTTCAAAGTTTAATTCTCTAACTTTTTTATCTTATTAACTCTTCTTACGTTTCTTTTATCTTTTAATTCAGAAGAAAGAAATGCTTTTACTATCTCTTTAACATTAACTTTTGCATCAGAATACTTGCCTGGAAGAACAAGAATATTTGCATCATTATGTTCTCTTGCGAGACTCGCTTCTTTTTTTGTGTGACAAAGCGCAGCTCGAATACCTCTAAATTTATTTGCAGAAATACTCATTCCTATGCCTGTACCGCAAACAAGAATCCCAAGTTTGTTCTTGCTGCTTGAAACTTCCTCAGAGACAAGTTTAGCAAAATCAGGATAATCATCATCTTTTTTATTAGTGATGGACAAATCCTCATAAGAATATTTAAGATCAAGTAAAACTAGTTCTGCCTTTTCTTTAATGGATCTTCCAGCATGATCGCTGGCAATAACAATAAATCTACTTTTTTGTTCTTTCTGGTTTTTTCTTTTCATCTTTGACCTCGATTGTGTATTCAAAATAATTATCCCAAGGATTCTCAAGTTCCATCATTTGTTTTATACTTAACTTTTCAAAATATTTTCTTAGGGGACGCATAGCATTTCCATGACTAGAAATAGCTACATTGACTTTTTCTTTTCTCATTTTCTTTAGAACATCTTTGATAAACGGTAAGACTCTTATTCCGACCATTTTAACACTCTCGCCTTTTGGGGGAGCAACACTATAACTCCGTCTAATAACTTGTAATTCTGCTTCTCCAAGTTTTTGCACGAATTCTTTGCGTTCTTTTCCAGAAAGATGATCAATTTTGTGCCATTGTAGTAAAGTTTTGTAAGAATCTATTCCTTCTTCGTCAATAATTGAGCTATGATGCTTTCCTTGATAAATTCCATAAGAACGTTCAATGTGTCGATCATCTTCAATAACTTGTTTACACTCTGGATGATATTTTAAAACCTCTTTAAGAGTGGCTTTAGAACGAGAGAGATGAGTGTGATATGCAACATCAATTCTTTTATTTTTTAGTTTTAATGCTACTTTTCTAGCATCTTTGTATCCTTGGGAGGTTAACTTTGAATCTTTCCAGCCAGTAAATACGTGACTTTTGTTGTAAAACGTTTGACCATGCCTAAAAATATACAGTTTAAGCTTCATGTACATTTCTTCAATTTAAGAGTTTTTAAGCTTTTTGATATTCATAATGTCAAAATATTTAAATAAAAAAGAAGTGAATAAGGTAATAAATAAATAATACTGAAATGTGGCATATATAGAGGTGTAAAAATGAGTGTTAAAATGTTGTCTTTGATGTTTTTATTAATAATACTAACAATAGCTGTGACTGGCTGTATGAAAGAGAAAGAAGTATGTAATTATGATGCTGTTTGTACTGCTGACGAAACGGACAATTGTGCTGATTGTAAAAATGTAATGGGAAGAGATGTTGGAGAACCAACTAATCAAGAAGTACAAGTACCGTTAGGCGCTAAAGATGTACTATCTTAAAAATTCTTTATAATCTGGAACCTTTATGAAAAAAGATAAAACAAAATATGAGGAATATCAACAACATCTAAGAAGGACAACTTCCTTAGAAAATCATGCCAAGATAGAAGGATATGATTTTAACAAGAAATTTGACTTTGATAAATTTATAGACTCTTACTCAGTTACAGGATTTCAAGCTTCAGAACTGGGAAAAGCAATAGAAATAACAAAATTAATGCTAAATGAAAAAACAACAATATTCTTAGCTATGTCTGGTAATGCTATCTCTTCAGGATTAAGAGAAATAGTTGCTCATTTGGTCAAAAATAAAATGATAGATGTTATAATAACAAGTGCTGCGGGCGTAGAAGAAGATGCAATTAAAAGTATAAGTGATTTTAGAATAGGAGATTTTGAAGCACCGGGAAGAACACTATTTGAACATGGTGTTGGAAGAATAGGAAATATCTTTGTCCCTAATGATAGATACTTATATTTTGAAAGATTCATGAACCCTTTCTTTGAAAAAATGATGAAACTTCAAGTAAAACAAAAAAGACCAATCTCTCCAACTCAATTCAATAAAGAATTGGGTTTAGAAATTAAAGATGAAAAATCTTACTTGTACTGGGCTGCAAAAAATGACATTCCTGTGTATTGTCCTGGAATAGTTGATGGATCGATGGGAGACTTAATGTACTTCTTTAAACAGAAAAATCCAGATTTTTGGATAGATGTAACTGACGATCACAAAAAAATAATAAATTTTGTTCTTCAACAAGAAAAGACTGGCGCAATAATTCTTGGAGGAGGAATATCCAAGCATTACGCTTTGAATGCACAAATATTTAGAGAGGGATTTGATTACGCAGTTTATTTAACGACTGCAATGGAATACGACGGCTCAGATTCTGGAGGAAATCAGGAAGAAGCAAAATCCTGGGCAAAAATAAAATTGAATGCTCCAAACGTCAAAGTTAAAGCAGATTTTACATTAACATTTCCGATATTAGTTGCGGCAACATTTAATAAAATAAAACGAAGGTGAAAAACATGAATGAATTCGATCACTACAAAGAACAATTAACAAAATTAGGAAAAGAAATTCAAGATGCTGGAAATTGCGTGCCTGGATTTAGAAATGCTTTTGCTGAAGAACTGGCTGCTCACAATGAAATAGAATTAAAAGGACAAAGAGCAATTAGTTTGGTTAAATTAAAAAAAGAAATGCAAAGTGAACTAGAAATTGTGAGAGGAAATTTGCATAAATATGCTGATAATGTAGTCATATTAACTTTTATGTCCGAATATGAAAGCAAACTTAGAATGGGGCTTGTTCAAATAAATGCTATCTTAGACCAAAAAATTAGTGTTGCTAAAGATTTGCATAGAAGATATTCATATTTTGGTGCATTATTTGAAAGTTGCAATAATATTAATGTTGAATATATTTTGCATCTTGAAAAATTCGTTCAAAATCTAAAAAAGAGTTATGACAAAAGAACTCCTTAATTGTCAAGACTGAGAATGTCAACGAGAAGATCTTCAAATTGAGTGTAGCCATCTCCTTCAGTGAAGTGCCCTGCATCTTCAAATAAAATAGGATCTTCATCTAATTTTTCGGATAAGTTTTTTGAATATTTAACTGGAACTACATCGTCGTCTTCTGATGCGTAAATAAACAGGCGTTTACAATTTTTCTTAATCGTTTCAAAATCAAAATTTTCTTTTACAAAAGTAGAATCTATCTCAGAATCTTCATCTCCTTCATATTGTTCAAAGAAACCACCCACCATGAAACAACCAGCAACAGGAATAATGTTTTGTTCGATTAACTTTAAAGCAAAAGGAACGCCCATTGAATGTGCTACAATAATTAAATTTCTATCAAGTTGAGAAAAAATCCTTCTAAATTCAGCAAACCAAGAATCAAAATTTTGATTATCATCAACAGGAAATTGAGGTGCAAGAACATCGTACCCTCTAGATTCAAGTTCCTTTTTCAACCAAGGAAACCAATGTGAATCTGGACTTCCATTTGTTCCGTGAATTAATAAAACGTTTGCCATTTTAAAATTTAAGACCTTTCATTCCTCCTCCTTGCATTTTTTGCATAAGCTTCTTCATATCTTGTTCTGAATTAGCACCAGGTTTGAGCATCTTCATTAATTTTCTAGATTGTCTATATTGTTTTATCATTCCTCTAAGTTCCGTAGTTGGAACACCCGAACCGTTACTTATTCTCTCAATTTTTGTTCCAGTTATTAACTCAGGATCTTCAAGCTCCTCTTGAGTCATACTATCCATTAAGAATTTCCACTTTTCAATTTTTCCTTCCTGACTCTTAATCATTTCTTTTGGAATATTAACTGAACCAAGCCCGGGAACCATCTCCATAATTTTATTTAAAGGGCCCATTTTTTTCATTGCTTGCATTTGTTCATAAAGATCTAATAAATTAAAATCTCCCTTTAACATTTTTTTACTAAGATCTGCGGCTTCTTCCTCAGAAATAGCTTCTTTTGTTTTTTCTAAAAGAGCTTCAAGATCTCCCATGCCAAGTAATCTTCCAACAAAACCTTCAGGCTTGAATTCTTCAAAGTCTTCAGTCTTTTCTCCAACTCCAATAAATCTAACTGGTGCACCCGTTACTGAACAAGCAATTAATGCGCCTCCTCCTTTAGCGGTACCATCAAGTTTAGTTATTATAACTCCTGTAACTTTACAATTTTCATGAAATGCTTTTGCTTGACTTTCTGCTGCTTGACCAATGTCTGCGCTTAAAACAAGCATAGTCTCATCTGGCTTTACGGCAGAATTAATCTTGTTTAATTCGGTGATTAATTCATCAGAAAGAGCGTCTCTTCCAGCAGTATCAATAATTACAAGATCAAACTTATCAAGTTCTTTCTCAAACTTTTTATAAATTTTAGCTGGATCTTTAAGAGATTTATCTCCGTAGAATTGTAAATTGTGTTTACTGGAAATTTGTTCCAATTGATCAAAAGCTGCAGGTCTCCAAGTGTCTGTAGTTATAACTGCAGTTTTTATTCCACGTTTCTTAAAATAATTTCCAAGCTTTCCAGTGGTTGTAGTTTTTCCGGAACCAAATAAACCAACTAACATTATCTTGTAAGGTTTCTTTTCAGCAATCTTAGTTTTATAATCTGACTTTTCTCCTTTTCCAAGAAAATTTACTAATTCTTCATAAACGATGTTAACAAGGTGTTCTCGTTTGCTTATGTTTTTAGGAACTTCTTCTTTCAAAGCTCGTTCTTTGATATTCTTAGTGAGATTAAGAACAAGAGAAACATTAACGTCAGATTGTAATAAAGCTCGTTGGATATCTTTAACTAATTCATTGATTAATTTTTCATCTACAAATAAAGCCTTTGTAATCTTTTGCAGAGTGTTTTTTAACGAGTCAGATAAACCTTCAAGCACCATAGTATCGAGAAGAAAAGATTATTTATAAAGTTTGTTCAACAAATTGCAATTTTTGTTTTATTTGCTTAAATATCTAAGTTGCCAACTTTGTGAGCATTTTCTTCAATGAATTGTCTTCTTGGCTCAACTTCAGAACCCATAAGCATAGTAAATACTTGATCTGCTTCAATTGCATCTTCAATTCTAATTTTTTTAAGAGTTCTTGTTGAAGGATCCATTGTTGTGTCCCACAATTGATCAGGATTCATTTCTCCAAGACCTTTGTATCTTTGAATCATAATTCCTTTAGCATCTCCAAATTCAGCAAGGATTCTTTCTTTATCGCGCTCATCTCTTGCGTAAACCTTATGATTTCCTTTTTTAATTAAGTAAAGCGGCGGTTGTGCTAAGTAAATATAACCTGCATCAATCAAAGGTTTCATGTATCTGAAAAAGAATGTTAAGATTAAAGTAGTAATGTGACTTCCATCAACATCTGAGTCCGTCATAATTATTATTTTATGATATCTTGCTTTCTCAAGATTAAAATCAGGACCAATTCCTGTACCTAAAGCTGTAATAATTGTAACAATTTCATTGGAAGTCATAATTTTGTTTAATCTAGATTTTTCTACGTTTAGAATTTTTCCTCTGAGCGGAAGAATTGCTTGAAATTCTTTGTTTCTTCCTTGTTTTGCGCTACCACCTGCGGAATCTCCTTCAACTAAATATACTTCTGATTTTGAAGCATCTTTTTCAGAGCAATCAGCAAGTTTACCTGGTAAAGTTGTACTTTCAAGAATAGATTTTCTTCTTGTTAATTCTCTTGCTTTCCTAGCAGCTTCTCTTGCTCGGGCGGCATTGATACATTTTTCAATCATACCTTTAGCTGCAGAAGGATTTTCTTCCAAAAATTCTCCTAATCCAATTGTAACAATACTATCTACTATTCCTTTAACTTCGCTGTTTCCAAGTTTTGTTTTAGTTTGACCTTCAAACTGAGGTTCAGGAACTTTTACAGAAATAATAGTTGTTAGACCTTCATGAACATCATCGCTAGATAATTTTACATTTTTATCTTTGAATAAACCATTTTTTTCTGCGTAATTATTTAGCGTTCTAGTTAAAGCTGTTTTGAAACCAGAAACGTGAGTTCCCCCTTCATGAGTGTTAATGTTATTAACAAAAGAAAACACAGAATCATTGTAAGAATCGTTGTATTGCAAACAAATCTCAGAAATAATATTATCTTTTTCTTTTGTAAAATAAATTGGTTGAGTCAGAATATTTTTTCCTTTGTTCAAGAATTCAACAAAGCTAATAATTCCTCCTTCATAATGAAATTCAACTGTTTTTTCTGATTCAGCTCGTTCATCTATTAAAATAATCTTTACGCCTTTATTTAGAAAAGCTAACTCTCTTAACCTATTTTGGACTACTGCAAAATCATAGACTGTTGTTTCAGTAAAAATTTCAGGATCTGCCCAGAACTTAACAGTTGTACCAGTCTTTGTTGAAGTTCCAATTTCTTTTAATTTCTCAGAGGTTCTTCCTTTTTCAAAACTCATCTGATATGTTTTGTTATTACGTCTTACTGTTACTTCTAATTTGCTTGAAAGTGCGTTAACAACGCTAACTCCTACGCCGTGTAATCCTCCAGAAACTTTGTACGTATCTTTATCGAATTTTCCTCCTGCGTGAAGTTTGGTCATTATAAGTTCAACACCCGGCAAACCAGTCTCTTTGTGAATATCAACAGGAATTCCTCGTCCATCATCCTCTACACTTATTGCATTATCTTTGTGAATTTTTACAATAATGTCGTTACAGACTCCGGCCATAGCTTCATCTATAGAATTGTCAACAACTTCTTGAATAAGATGATGAAGTCCTCTTGGACCTGTACTTCCTATGTACATTCCAGGTCTTTTTCTTACAGCATCTAAGCCTTCTAGAACTTTTATTTGTTCTGCATCATACTCTGTTTTCTTCGGTTCTTCTGTCAAAATGCTCCCCTAAATTAAGATTATTTTCTCGTCGATAAATTCTTTGAGAAATTAGATTAAAAAAATGTCTGTTTCTTTATAAAGTTTGTGATTGTTTTTGTATAATTTTCTATATGGAAAATAAACGCGGGTGTTGCTATAATAAAAGCCTTTAAATATCTTCAACAAATAACAAAAAACAAGATGAAAGAAAAAATAGCAGAAATACTATCAAAAGAAACAAAAATACCTTCTGAAGAGATAATAACTCAAATAGAAATACCTCCAGATGACTCTATGGGTGATTATTCATTTCCTTGTTTTATGTTAGCAAGAACAATGAAAAAAGCACCAAAAGCAATTGCAGAAGAACTTGCAGCAAAAATAAAAACATCTTCAGAAATAGAAAAAATAGACTCAGTAAATGGATATTTGAACTTTCACATAAACAAAACTTGGTTAATTTCTAACATCTTAAAAGAAATTCTTATCAAAGAACAAAAATTCGGAGTACAAAACATTGGGAAAAATAAAATAGTTTTAGTAGAGATGTCTGCGCCAAATATTGCTAAAGCATTTGGAATAGGACATCTTCGTTCAACAATGATAGG
>PCYF01000037.1 GCA_002762915.1 Candidatus Woesearchaeota archaeon CG10_big_fil_rev_8_21_14_0_10_32_9 | reverse complement strand
AAAAAGATATCAAATTAAAAGTTTCTGAATCAATACAAGACGATGTAAATAGAGGAATAGTCAGAATAGATGGCGGATATATGAAACAAATAGGTGTGCGAGAAGGCCACTTTGTTGAAATAAAAGGCCAAAAAACAACAGTAGGAATAGTTGATCGCGCATTACCTGGAGATATAGGTCTGCCAATAATAAGAATGGATGGACTATTAAGAAGAAATTCTAGGTCAGGAATAGGCGAAGTAGTTTCTGTAAAAAAAGCAGAAGTACAAGAAGCCAAAAAAATCACACTTGCGCCAACAAGAGAGGGTGGAATAATAAGCACAAATAATACAGAAATATTCAAAATGAGTTTGATGGGAAGACCATTAATGAATGGTGATATAATATCTATGGGAGGAACTCCTAGACGAGTTTCGCCAGCAGGAGATTGGAAAACAGATGTTCTTAACAGTTTAAGATTTGGATTAGGAGATATAAAATTAGTAGTTCTAGAAACAAACCCAAAACAAGGACCTGTTGTAATAACAGAAAACACTCATATAGAATACAAACAAGAGGTAGTTGAACCTAAAGAAGAAGAAACAACACTTGAAGTTTCCTATGAAGACGTTGGCGGACTAGAAGATGAGATTAAAAAGATAAGAGAAATGGTTGAACTTCCATTAAAACATCCAGAAATATTTCAGAAATTAGGAATAGAACCTCCAAAAGGAGTTTTATTACATGGACCTCCAGGAACAGGAAAAACACTACTAGCAAAAGCAGTAGCAAATGAAACTAACTCAAATTTTTATGTTATAAATGGACCTGAAATAATGTCCAAATTCTATGGAGAAAGCGAAGCAAACTTAAGAAAAATATTTGATGAAGCAGAAAAAAATTCTCCATCAATAATATTCTTTGATGAACTAGATGCAATCGCATCTAAAAGAGAAGAAAGCAAAGGTGAAGTAGAACGAAGAGTAGTCGCACAACTACTTGCATTAATGGATGGACTAAAAAGCAGAGGAAAAGTCGTAGTAATTGCTGCAACGAATATTCCTAACTCACTTGATCCTGCATTAAGAAGACCTGGAAGATTCGACAGAGAATTAATAATTGGAGTTCCGCAAATGGAAGGAAGATTAACAATTCTAAAAATTCACACAAGAAATATGCCATTAGCAAAAGATGTTAATCTAAATAATATAGCAGAAGTAACTCATGGCTTTGTTGGTGCAGATTTGTCCTCGCTTGCAAAAGAAGCTGCAATGAATGTTCTTAGAAAAGTTCTTCCAAATCTAAACCTTGAAGAAGAAGTAATATCAGAAGAACGCTTAGATAATTTAAAAATAAAAATGGATGATTTCAAAGAGGCGCTAAAAGTTGTAAGACCCTCTGCATTAAGAGAAGTATTCATAGAAACGCCTAACACAACCTGGAAAGATGTTGGCGGATTAGAAGATGTTAAACAAGAATTAATAGAAGCAGTTGAATGGCCATTAAAACACAAAGATGCTTTCAAAAAACTAGGGGTTAAACCGCCAAAAGGAGTTCTTCTTTATGGACCTCCAGGAACAGGAAAAACACTACTAGCAAAAGCAGTAGCAAAAGAATCTGGCGCAAACTTCATATCAGTTAAAGGATCAGACTTACTGTCTAAATGGATCAATGAAACTCCACAAATGGTGAAAAAAGTTTTTGACAAAGCAAGACAGTCAGCACCATCAATAATATTCATAGATGAAATAGACTCAGTAGCTCCAAACAGAAAAGTATCTGACTCAGATGGACGTGCAAGTGCCTCTGGAATGAATGCAGTAAACCAAATATTAACAGAAATGGATGGAATGCAGGAACTGAATGAAATAGTAATAATTGGAGCAACAAACAGACCTGACATTCTTGATACAGCATTATTAAGACCTGGAAGATTTGATAGAATAGTTCTAGTTGGCTCTCCAGATAAAACTGCAAGAGAAGAAATCTTCAAAGTACACACAAAAGGCATGCCTTTATCTGCAGATGTTGATCTTAAAAAACTTGTAGATAAAACAGAAGGATACGTTGGAGCAGATATTGAAAGTGTTTGTAGAGAAGCGGCAATGCTTACATTAAGAAAAGATTTGAAAGCAGAAAAAATAAGCTTGGAATTCTTCGAAGAAGCTCTTAAAAAAGTAAGACCCTCAGTAACAAAAGATATTGAACAAGCGTACGAAAATCTACAAGCTCAGTTTAGATCAGCTGCAGGCAACAGACTTAAAGATGAAAAGCCAAGTTATTATGGTTAAATATTTTTTATTATTTTATTTTTGAACAGCAGGAAGAAATAATTTCCTTCTGTGCAAATCATCTTGCAATGAATAGTATTCTTTAATTGTCGAATTATCACATTCATAATTTATATCCATTGTTCCATTAATCAAAGGAGTACAAGAAAGACCTTCTAAGTCAATCAACAAAGAATCATTGATCATTGCAAGATAAACAGATCCACAATTTTTTGATGCTCCATCTTCTTGTAAACAATACATAATCCCTGTTTTTTTATCGAAAAACATACTGTTATTATTATCAAGAACTACATGATAATCATCTTCAGATTCAAAGACCGCTGAATAATTGTCCATCAATACAGCATTTGATACAAAAAAATTTAGAATAGTTTCTACTTGTTCTGATGAGTTTAGTTTATCTGGTGCAGAGGAGCACGCAGAAATTAAGAGTATGCTTAGCAAACTTAAAATCAAAAGTAGTTTCTTCATAACATATTTTCATTTGACCTAGTATAAAAAAGTTATGTTTGTAAAGAACGTTTAAAGGCCGAACAAGATTATATACTTCTATGATTAGTGAAAATAATATGAATTATAATCCGAATATAAAACCAGGAATTCTAGAAATCTTTGCAGGACCAATGTTTAGCGGAAAAACTCAAGGATTAATACATCGTGTTCAAAAAATAGAATACATGGATAATGTCGGCGTTGAATTTTTTAAACCTGGCGCAGATACGCGAAATCAGGGGTACATTTTTTCTAGAGGCACCAACATCAAATATGCTTGTAAAACTATACCTGCAGATGAACCTGAAAGAATATTTGACTACGTTAAAGATACGCAAGTCGTAGGAATTGATGAGGCACAGTTCTTTAGCAAAAGACTTGTGAGAGTTGCTGAAGAATTGTTAAAAGCTAATCTTAATTTAATAATCTCTGGTCTTGATTTAGATTATCGTGCAGAACCGTTCGGACCAATGCCTGACCTGATGGCAATAGCTAACGATGTAGAAAAATATTCTGGAATTTGTATGGTTTGCAGAAAAAATCCTGGAACAAGAACGCAACTCATACTAAATGGAAAACCTGCACCATATGATCTTGAATCAAATGTGCTGCCGCAAGATCTATCAGATGAATCAATAATAAAATATGAAGTTAGGTGCATACAACATCATGAAGTTCCTGGAAAACCTTGAGAATATTTATTTTGAATATCTTTTTTCTAATATTCTTTTCGCATCTAAAATCCCTTCCTGCGTTTCAACTCTAATCAGAGAAGAAGTCGCATAATCTGCCAAGATTCTGTTAAAGTGATTATCAATCAATTTCAAATTGGTTAAAGAGACATCTGATATTTTAGTGTAAAATTTATTTAATTGGTTCAAGGATTTTTCAACAAAAGTATCTTTCATAACCCCCGCATTGAATTCTATATCTTCTTTAATAAGGTCTCCAAATTTTTCAGATTGCTTATTCAAAACGAACCAGGCAAGATTTTTTTCAAGAACTTCATCTACTTTATTTATCGCACTTCTTTCCAAGAAAGGAATCTCATATAATTCACGTCCGAATTTCTTTCCTAATTGTGCGTTTAACATGAAAAGAGTATCTGCATAAAAGTCATGATTATACTTTCTTATATTTTTTTCTACCCAAGTAGATTCATCGTTAAGTTTACCAAAAAACTCTGGATTTGAAAACCACGCCAAATATATTAAATCATCATTTAATCTGCTTTTTCTATCATTGATTGCGTAAATAAGTGCATCATTTGAATCTTTTAAAATTATTTTAGATACTCCTTCAGAACCAACATCATCTTCAGATTGTTTCTTGTAATTGCTCATTGCTCTTTCAAAAGCCGGATCTTTAAGTAATTCTTTCATTAAAATAAATTCTTCATCACTCCCACTCAATAAATGATAATCTGTATTTTTTAGTTTATCTTCTAGATCAAATAGAGCTTTGAAATTATAATAATGACCTAAAGGAAATGTTTCTAATGCTCCTTGTTGATTAAATGTAGCAGCATAATTGTTTTGTGTAGGATCTATATTTACAATTATATTTGGTGTTGCCACTAGCTTTCTTGGTTTTTGCGATACAAATCTACTAAAATTTCTTTTACTCATAACATTTTGGAATGCAATCCTGTTTATAAAGTTTACTTATGTTGTCACTTCGAAGTAGTCTACTCTAATTTAGAGGAAGAACCTTGAAGTTTTGTTTGCTCCTCAAACTCACTTTTAATTAACAACTTAATAATTTCAGAAATAAATATCACAAAAGATGCAACTAAGATTATAATTAACCAGTCTTGAACTTGCAAAGCCACCGTACTAAAAATCTCTTGACCGAGCGAAGAGTAAATGCTCATCAACAACAAAACTAAAGAAAAGCCAACTGCATAAAATATCTTTTTATTTGCAAAAAAGTTTTTGTTGAAAATAGAAGTATGTAGCGATCTTGCATTAAAAGAATGAAATAACTCAAACAATATTAACGTGGTGAACGCAACAGTTCTTGCACGTTCTATACTCGCACCCGCCGCATTAACTTCCCATAAAAATAACAAGAATGTACCTCCGAAAATTATAGGAATAAGCACAATTATTTTGAAGAGAATATAATTAGAAAGTAAACGTTCTTTTGGATTTCTCGGTTTTTGCTTCATTACTTTGTTATGCGTTGGTTCGACACTTAATGCGACTGCTGGAAACGTACTTGTAACTACATTAATGAATAACACCATTAAAGCTGTAAGCGGACTCAATAAGCCCACAGCGATGCTAAGAACAACAAGCGCAACTTCAGTAATATTTCCAGTTAACAAATAATAAATAAATCTGCGAATATTACTATAAATTGTTCTCCCTTCCTTTACCGCATTTACTATTGTGCTAAAATTATCATCTGCTAGAATCATGTTTGAGGCTTCTCTTGCAACATCTGTTCCGCCTTTACCCATACTAACACCGATATCTGCCTTCTTTAAAGCAGGAGAATCATTAACACCATCACCAGTCATTGCAACAATTTCTCCACAGCGTTGAAGTGATTCAACAATTCTTAATTTATGATCAGGAGTTGTTCGTGCAAAAATCGCCACCGTGTTTATTATTTTATCTAACTCTGAATCATCCATCTTATCTAGCTCTATTCCTTCCAGAACTAAATCAGCACCCACTTTTAATAATCCTAATTTTTCACCTATGCTTTTAGCAGTAATTTTATGATCCCCTGTAATCATAACCACACGTATTCCTGCAGAATGACATTCTTTAATTGCGTCATGTGCATCTTTTCTTATAGGATCCTCAATGCCCACGAAGCCTTCGAAAACAAAACCCCCCTCAAGTTCTTTGTGAACCTCTTTTCCAACACTTAATTTTCTTTTTAGAATTTTAGAAGCGAACGCTAGAACTCTTAATGTTTCTTCACTATACTTTTCAAGTTTGGCCTTGATTTTTTCTTTTTCGTTTAAGTTTAATTTTACTAATTTTCCTTCTTTTCTCACATAAGAACATTTTTCCAACACTTTTTCAAGAGCTCCTTTAAGATACGCCGTTTGAATAATTGTTTTCTTTTTCTCTTCACAAACAACAACCATAAATTTAATAGATGAGTCAAAAGGAATTTCAAACACTCTTTTATTTTGTTCTCGCAATATTTCTTCATCGTAACCCGCACTTTTAGCAAGAGTTAAAATTGCGCCCTCTGTCGGCTCTCCATTAAGAACCCACTCGCCCTCTTTCAAATCTATTTCTGAATTATTACACAGAATTGCTGTTTTAAAAAATAACTCCTGCTGTTTTAATTTATCTTTACTAATTACTTTGTGATTGATTACAAAAATACTTTTTGGATCATAACCGGATCCTTCGACACAATATTCGACTTCATTTGAAAACATTTTCACTACTAGCATTTTGTTTTCTGTTAACGTTCCAGTTTTATCAGTGCAAATCACAGTTGTTGTTCCGAGCGTTTCAACTGAACTTAAATCTTTAACAAGCGCATTTTTAGAAGACATAACTTTGATTCCATTAGATAATGCCATAGTGAGTGCCAAAGGAAAACTTTCTGGAATTCCAGAAACAGCTACGGCACCAACCAATAATAGCGCTTCATATAATTCAAAATTTTTACTCAACAATAAAATGAAAAATAAAATACAGATAACAATTACAACATAAGAAATTCTTTTACTCATCGACTCTATTTTTACTTGCAACGGACTTCTTTGATTACCTATTCTCTTTAATGTTGATGATATTTTTCCTAATTCTGAATCAAGACCTGTTTCTACAACTATACCAAAACCTGAACCTGCAACAATGTGAGTTCCGCTAAATAACATGTTATCCATGTCTGAAATTATTAGATCATGTTTTGAAAGTTTTTGCGAATGCTTTGGTTTTTGATGAGATTCTCCTGTAAGAATAGATTCATCTGCTAAGATTCCTTTAGATTCCAGAACACGAATATCTGCAGGAACAATCATTCCTCTTTTTAACAACACAATGTCGCCCTGAACAAGGTGTTCTGAAAAAATTTCGTGCTTTTGATTAATTCTTATAACTAAAACTTTTTTTGCTGTAAACTTTGACAATGCATCTATTGCTTTTCCTGCTTTTAGTTCTTGAAAGAACCCAATCAATCCAGTGAATAAAATTATAATAATAATTGCAATGAACTCAACCAAATGGTTTGACAAAATAGATATTATTCCACTTGCTAATAAAATGTAAATTAGAATGCTATTAAAATTTCTGAACAATATTTTTAAGATGTTTTGTTTAGTTTCTTTTTCAATAATGTTTTTACCGTAATTGTTTAATCGTTCCTGAACTTCTTTATCTGAAAGCCCAGACATACTTGTAGCAAGATCTGTTAATACTTCTTTTTCTGATTTTAAAGACCAGTGCTTTTCCTCAGTAGAAACTATAATTACTCACCCTCTTTGATTAATTTCTAAATTTGTTTATATATAAGAGTTTTGGTGCATTTTATGAGAAAAATTAGTTATTTTCTATATTGAAGATAAATGCCATTCGTTATTTTACCATTAAACAGTGATAAAAAAGAGAAAATTATATAAATAGCGTCGTACATATACATAGTAAAATGCCCGGATCTAATAAAAAAAGACTAAATGATCTCCTAAGAGAGAACAGAATAGAAATCATATCTGATGTAATAGACGATGATAGATACAAATTAGATAAAAAACTCGGTCAGGGAACATGGGGTTCAGTTTATTCTGCCACAGATACAATTACGAATGATTCGGTTGCAGTGAAAGTATATGATCCTAGCGAACTTGCAATAAAACAAGCTCTTGAGAGAGAAATATCAGAAAATGAGTTCATGATAAGTGAAGCGCTTGATCCTAATGCATACAGAAACATAGCAACAAGATGGTTAATGTATGATAAAAAGAAAAAACCATTCATTGTAACAAAAAAATATGATACATTTCTGTCAGACATTCTTCTTGACGAAACAGTACGTGCATCTTATAAAAATGAAAATCTGAGTGAAGAAAGACTATTAAAAATTGGACTAGATATTACTAGCTCCATTGCTGATCTTCACACAAAAAGAAAAGAGCCTAAAGTGCACGCAGACATAAAAGCGGATAACATCGGAATTGACTATTCTAATGGAACAGAAACTGCAGAACTTTTAGATTTTGGATCAGCAACAACAATAGCATATGGTTTAAATAAAAAAGATAGAAAAAATATTGGTTTCCTTTACACAAGAGCTCCAGAAGTATTCTTTTACGAAAACCAAGATGAACCAAAGAAAGAAATATCACTTTTCGTAGATAAAAGCATAAGACCAAAATCTCAATCAGATGTTTGGTCAACTGCAGCATTAATTTTTAGAATGTACACAGGAGAATATCCTCTTGAAAAAGAATTAAACAAAGCAGAAAATCCTGAAAAATTAATATCAGAAATGAGTTCTGCAGACTTAAACAAAATTATAAAAAAAGGCTCTAGAATTATTCCTAGAGAAGTAAGAAAACCAATTAAAAAAGCATTATCATATAATTATTGGGAAAGACACAAAACTGGACAAGAGTTATATGATGAATTAAAACCAGTGTATGAAAGAGCAATAGATCCTAACACTCCATTTAAAGATTTTTTGAAGTGGACAAAAAGATTAACCTTACCATTCGCAGCAGTTACACTTATGCTTTATGGAATATCTGTACATGAGCCTACAGACATTAAACTTCCAAACATAACTCAAGGTCAAATGGTTTTAACTAATGCCATACCTAAAGATAAAGTATTTTTCAACAAAGAAGATAGTACAAAATACACTCCAGATAATGCAGGAGCATTTACTTTAGGCAACAACACTTTCAACACCCTGTCTCAAAATCCTTATGTAGTTTATTTAATGAGACAATATAGACTTGCAATAGATACATCTCCTGAAAGAATAAGAAATATTGTAACTGATTATCAGATGGATGCATGGTTACAAACAACCCGCCCTGATGAACGACAATTTGCAGAACCAATAAAACCAATTGCGCACGCAATAGAATTAGCAATGAATAACAATTATTTAGACGGACAAATAGACCTTGAAGACTTATGCGTAGAAGCAGTTCTAGGTCCTAAAAGATTGAAAGATGCTAAAGAAATAATTGGAAGTAAAGACTATTTTGCTTACAAAAATGCAAAATATAGAAATGGAACTTATGTACTTCCTACAAGAGAGAGAGGATTTATTGACACATGGCTAAAAAATGTTCAGCTTACAAATTATGAATTTCCTTCAACGACAAAAGTTGACTCAACACAGGACTAGAGCTTATCTGAACAAGTCTTAAATTCTCTCTTATTAAAGATACAAACAAATAATTTTCAGAAACTTCTTTTTTGAAAACTTTCTCAACTAAGTCTTGTTGATACTTAATCCTCAGACCGTTCAGCGATTCTATTTTTTTAATATCTTGCTTGTAAAAAGAATCATAAAACAAAATGTAATATTCTTCACATTTTTCCAATAATTGTTTTGTTTCTTGCTTTAATTTTAATTTCTTTTTATTCGCTTCTAAATATAAATAATATAAATTGTGCCCTATGTGCATAATAAAGGTCAACAATTCCCAGTCTAGAATAGGATCTTTTTCTAATCTGCTTTTAATTAGCAATCTTTTACATAACAACACCAATTTATCTTGTTGTTTTCTTAACTCTTCTATTTCATCTGTTCCAGAGTATTTGTTTTCAGAAACGTCTTTAAGAATCAATTCATACATTTGCTTATTAATTAAAAATATTCTTCTTAACAAAACATCATATTTATCTCCTGAAGGTTCAGAAATGTTTTCTATTAAACAAGAACCTTCTTTTATATCCGTGATTTCAAAACCCAAAATAAAGTCTTGCAATAATTTTTTTACAAATTCCAATTTTTTGTCCGAGATATTTTTTATTGAAATTTGATCGTGACCTAATCTGTATGAATGCGTAATTAAATTTTTTATATCTACTTCCGTCGAATCTTTAACATCAATAAATGCTTTTGTTTTCTGATTTTTTTGACTTCTAATCACTAAATCCTGATCAAATTCTTTTATTTCTACCACATCCTTCTCAGTTAGACCTTTTTTGTCAATCCATTTCTTAGGAAGATAAATCGTATATCCACCTATTCCTTGTTTGATTAATTTTCTTTCCACATAGTGTGTTTAATTTTTGGGGTTTATATTAATTTCTGTTTTTAATAGGGTTAATATTAATGATATGAATTAAATATTAATACAAAATGTATACTACTACGTTGTAACAACAAAGAGGTTAACAAAATGAAAACACTATTAACGGCATTAAAGATTGCTAGCGCACTATCTGGACAACCAGACATAGACACACTTGCAACCCAACAAATTGCACAAGATAGTTCTAAAATAGAGATAATTCAAGACGCACCTAAATTAAAACTTAACTTAGAAACAGGTGCATCGAACATATTTGCACAGCCAATACAATATCAAAGAATCACCTTAGGTAACGACAACTTCGAGTTAAAGTACGATTTTAACAAACAAGGAAAAGATATTGGAAGACTAAAAGTAAATTTACCTAGTCACACAGGCCTTGCACTTTACAAACAAGGAGAATGGGACGGACAAGACAAATTCTTCTTAGAAGGCTGGAAATCAATTCCTGGAGAAACAAACTTCTTAATAGATGCAGGATTAGGCTACGGAAAAACAACCGAACCACAATACTTCGCAATAGGAAAAGCAACAAACAAAAATATCTTCCTAGAATTAGGAATATTTGAAACAGGAAAAAATCTTACAGACTTTCATAACAGCATATATGCTGGAGCAGGATATGATTTCGGAAACGCATACCTAGGAGGAGGAAGACACCACGACCAATTAGTTGGAGTTACTGGAATTAAAGGATTTGAAGATTTCGGAAACTTAACTTACGGACTATACAATACAAAAACAGACAACTGGTCATTCAAATCCCAAACAGCGATTAACAATGCAAATCAAGGATTCTTTTCAAAAGACCTACTTGATTTCGTAGTAGAATACTTCGCAGTACCAAGTTTCTTTCCAACACACTTTACACCTCAAATGACCAAAGGAGATTTGACTTTAAAATTCCAAGGAGCAGGAAACCCTACTCAAACAGAATTAGAAGCAATGATTGGAGTTGACAACGAAATATTACCTTT
>PCYF01000016.1 GCA_002762915.1 Candidatus Woesearchaeota archaeon CG10_big_fil_rev_8_21_14_0_10_32_9 | reverse complement strand
TGAAGGATCAATAAGATGTGAAGTTCCACAAGGAAAAGTATATCAGATAAATAGAAACTATGAATCGCTGTTAACAATTCAAGCAGACTACTATTATAGAACATCAACAAGTAAAACCGTTCAAATAAACAGAGTGTACTAAAAAAACAGTCAACCTTGAGTAATAATTGTCTGTAATTCAAAAATAAAAGAGGAATCTTTAAATATATATAATCAAAGAGAGATAACGATGGTGAGACTAAATACAACTAAAATACTACTATTATTTGTTCTTTTATCAGGTTTACTTCTATTAACAGGCTGCGGAATAGGAGATATGCGAGGCCAATGTTCTGAAGGAGATGCTTGCACATATTACACAGGAATGAATGGAATATTATTGCAACAAGAATCCGCACCAAGAATGTTATACTACAGAACTGCTGACTTGACAAGTTCTGATGGGAATGTCGCTGAGTTCAGCATAAGATTAAGAAATGATGGAGCATCAGATTCATACGGCGCAGTATTCTTATCAGGATTCGGACCAGAACTATTCTCAATATACAAATACAAAGACGGAGTAGAACAAGAAATTATGATAGATAGAGCAAATACTGCTAATTGCTACTTTAATTTATTAGGCTTCTCAGGAAACAGCCTAGGATTTACTGCAGGTTGTTTAACTTATGGAGTTTCTGGATATAGTGGAACTTCTGGAAATTGGGGATTAAATCTAGATTTAGACAAACTAGGTCAATTATTTGGAACAAAATTCCCCGCAATAGGAGTAAATTTAGAAAACTTAGGAGATGGCAGATATAATTTTGGACTAAGTGCAAATGGAGTTCTAATAAATATTCTAAATCACGGAGCATTACTTATGTCAATAGCACAAAACTTTGACTTTGATAAATTCGGAGGATCAGAATTCGCACTAAAAGGAGATAATCCTGACTCGCCGGGCGGAGATATAGATTTTAAAACATTCAAAGTAAGAATGAAAAGTGATTGGCCTGCAGGACAAGATTATTTCAACGTGCCTTATCAAATTAAAACATGTTATGCTTACACGACTTTTGTAAGCCCTATGCTTTGCATAGATCCTGATCCCTTCTCAGATGAAGACAAAGTTTGTAGAGCAGAAACATACACCTGGGGCGGAAGTCAAGGAGGTCCTGTAGCAGTAACAAGACTGGAACAAACAAACACTGGAAGGGAAATGATACTTGATTTTACAATTAGAAATGTTGGATCAGGAAGAGTTTGGGATGTAGGATACTTAGAAGCGTGTAGTCCTTATTACCCAGGATCAGTAAAACCAACCATGCTAAATATTGTTTACATAGGACAAGCATTCGTTGGAGAAACACCAATCGACTGTAGCAGAAATTATCAAATAAGACTAGATCCAAATACACAAGATGCAAGATTCACATGCAGATATCCGCTTGATGAATCAGGAAACGTGGGAAGCGCATATGCAATTCCTCTAAAAATGGAACTATGGTACGGATATGAAGAAACATATAATAATCAAATAACAATAAGAAGATTAAGTTAAATGGAGGCTGAACTATGAATAAAAAAATACTATTAATCTTATTGGTGCTAGGAGTTTTCCTTGTGTCTGCATGTACACAACAAACCCCTACATCTAACTCAGGATATCTGGGTGGACAAAAAGGATTAGAAATAAAATTTTTACAAGGCGCGCCTCCAGAAAGTATAAGCGACGGCGGAGAGCAAGACTTTGATATAGTAGTAGAAGTTCAAAACAACGGAGAACACTTCGTGGAAGCAAATGAAGCATACATAAAATTAAGTGGTTTCCCACCTACATCCTTCGGAATGACAAATGCTGATTTAATACAAAATTTAACAGAAGATGTAGAAGCAAATGAAAAACAACCTGACGGAACAACAATAACTTCTCCTCCTGTAAGTGTAGAATTCCCAGGATTTAACTATGAAGCTAATGAAACAACAAGTAGAGACTTCCCTGTAAGAGCAGAAATCTGTTACAAGTATCAAACAGAAGCAGCCGCAGAATTATGTGTAAAAGAAGAATTCACATCAACTGCAAAAGATGGAGTTTGCGACGTTAACTCACAAAGAGATATGTCCACATCAGGAGGACCAGTGCAAATAACTAACTTAAAACAAACAGCTGCAGGAAAAGACAAAACAAGATTTACATTCACAGTAAGCAATGTAGACACTGGAAAAATATACAAAACTGATAACTACTGTGATGACAAACTTACAAATCAAAACAAAGTATTTGTAGAAATTCTTGATTTAGCATATGGCTCTCAAGACGCAATCAAATGTGTAGGTTTATCTGAAGGAAGCGATTCTTCAGGATACGTAACACTAAGTGGCGGAGAACCTAGAGATGTAAGTTGTACAGTAACCTTAACTGACAGAAACAACAGAATAGAACCATTCAACATAAGATTAACTTATGATTACTGGAAATATGTTGATACAACAATAATGGTTCAACATACACCAGAATAAACAAAATATTTTTTTATTTTTCTTTTTTTATTAATTCTAATAAACTACTTTTTGTTAAGCAAAACAAATTTAGCAAGCAACGCTTCTAATTGAATAAATTCGTCTGATCCTTCAATCATTCTAAATTCTGCTTCACCACATTGCTTAATCATTTCAAGTTTAATTCTATCATCTGCTTTAGAATTCCAAGCTTCCTTTTGAAGTTGTTTAATAACATCAATTCCAGATAGACCTTGTTTTAACATAGTGTCCAAAAGTTTTTTCTTAGCAGATTGAAAATCTTGATTAATACAATTTTCAATAACTTCAATAATTTCTCTAGGCTCAGCAAAACTAGCAACTTCAAAAATTAAAGAATCACTTAATTCTTTTTTTATTGCAGAACTACTCTGCATTAAATTCTCAAGACGTCTAACGTCTCCTCCTGAAACGTAAAACAAAGCCTCTTCTCCTTTTGCAGTTACAGTTAAACCCTCTTTGAGCGCAATAGTTTTAATTATTCCAGAAATTTCTTCCTTAGATAAAGGTTTAAATCTAAACACCGTACATCTTGACTGAATAGGATCAATAATTTTACTCGAATAATTGCAAGAAAGAATAAATCTTGTAGTTTGAGCGTAATTCTCCATAGTTCTTCTTAGAGCTTGCTGAGCTTCCTTGGTAAGCGCATCAGATTCATCCAAATAAATAATCTTGAAAGGAACATCTCCAATACTTTTTGTTCTAGCAAAATCTTTTACTTTTTGTCTAACAACATCAATTCCTCTTTCATCAGAAGCATTAAGTTCTAAAAAATTTTCTTGCCAAACATCTTTGAATAATTGTCTCACAGTAACCAAAGCCAGCGTAGTTTTTCCAACACCGGGAGGTCCAGAAAACAAAAGATGTGGCATATTCTTAGCTTCAACAAATGCTTTAACACGTGCAACAATTTCTTTTTGACCTTTTACTTCAGAGAAATTCTTTGGTCTATACTTTTCAGTCCAAATAGAAAGATCGTGAATTTTTGTATCTTCGCCCTCATCACTCATTCAAGAAAGTAAATATAAATGTTTTAAATGTGTTTTGATTACAGGCCTCAAGAATAAACTCTTAAATTAATTCCCTTCTACAGACCAAAAACTGGCACCTTCAGTTTCCAAATTATCTTCTTTCTTCAAGAAATAATCCTTCAGAGAAGTTGACGGAAATGTTAAGTTTGGAAAACCTTTGAAGACTTCCAGGGCTTGTTTATATCCTAATCTAGTAGTTCCTCTATTTCTTAATGCTAAATACAAAGAAGTAGGAGATTCAATAACGTTCGGAATCATATTTTTTTCAATCAAATCATTGACTAATTTGTCCAAATAATATGTATTTCCTTCATATTCCACTTTAAGTATTTCTGAACCCTCATGCTTTTCATAAAAAAGACCAGTTCTAACCCATAAATTGTTCTTTTTAGCAAAAGTTTCAGAAGCTCTTAGAATTGTAATTAAAGCTTCTTCAGTATTTTGAACATAATCAAGGGCCAATCTTTCGTACTGTCCCTCTAATTCATCTCTTCTTATAAGTTTCATTACTCAAAGGTAGTTTAAGTTATTTATATATTTTTTTAATATTAGAACAAATAATAAATAATGGCACTTCCAAGACTTATTAGGAGGAATAAACATGACCAAATACAAACAAACTGTTCAAAAATTATTAGACTCTGCAGACATAAAAATAAATGGATCTCGTCCAGAAGATATACACGTTCTAAATGACAAACTATATCCAAGAGTAATCGCTGAAGCAAATTTGGGACTTGGAGAAGGATATATGGATGGATGGTGGACCTGCAAAGCAATAGACAAATTTATTTACAAAATCTTATGTGCAGATCTTCAAAGCAGAATTAAAAAAACTCCGAGCATGGCTCTACTTTATCTTAAGGCAAAATTCTCAAACAACCAAAAAACAAGAGCAAAACACATAGGACAATGGCACTACGACATTGGAAATGAATTATACAAATCTATGCTTGATAAAAATATGAATTATAGTTGCGGTTACTGGAAGAACGCAAAAACACTTGATCAAGCACAAATAGACAAAATGGAACTAATATGTAAGAAATTAAAACTAAAAAAAGGAATGCGAGTATTAGATATTGGCTGCGGATGGGGAACTCTTGCAAGATACATGGCAAAAAATTATAGCGCCAGAGTGGTAGGAGTTACAGTATCTAAAGAACAAGCAAAACTAGCAAAAGAATTAAACAAAGGACTTCCTGTTGAAATAAGAATTCAAGATTATAGAGAGCTTAATGAAAAATTTGATTGCATAGTTTCAGTTGGAATGATTGAACACGTAGGACCGAAAAATTACAAAGAATATATGAACGTAGCAGACAGATGCTTAAAAGAAGACGGCTTATTCTTACTGCACACAATAGGATCTGCAACATCTCATGTTTCGGGAGAACCTTGGACTGATAAGTATATATTTCCTGACGGAGTTATACCCTCAATAAAACAACTTTCTGCTGCATGTGAACAACACTTTTTAATAGAAGATTTACACAACTTCGGCGCAGATTATGATAAAACTTTAATGGCGTGGCATGCTAACTTTACTAAAGCGTGGCCTAAATTAAAGAAAAATTATGATGAAAGATTCAAAAGAATGTGGGACTACTATCTTCTTTCTTGTGCAGGATCATTTAGAGCAAGAAACAACCAGTTATGGCAACTAGTCTTAAGCAAAAAAGGAGTAAAAGGAGTATATGAAATAATAAGATAAAAAATAAACAAAAACTACTAAAACATACAAACAATTAAAAACAAAAGAAAAACATCATACTCATGAGCGGTAATGTAGAAGAAGAATCGATAAATTTCCACGGATTAAAACTTGATCGTTTTCAAATAGAAGCAATTCATTCAATAGAAAACAATCATTCTGTCGTCGTCAGTGCGGCAACAGGAACAGGAAAAACACTAATTGCAGACTACGTTATTGACAAATATTTAAAAGTTGGAAAAAGAATTATTTATACTGCCCCAATAAAAGCACTTTCTAATCAAAAATATAACGACTTCAGACATCAATACGAAGATGACAAAGTAGGAATTCTAACAGGAGATGTAACAATAAATTCGGAAGCTCCACTTCTGATTATGACAACAGAAATTTACAGAAACATGTTGTTATCATTTGATCCTTCTGTAGATGAATTGGCTTATGTTATATTCGATGAAATACACTATCTCGGAGATATTGAAAGAGGAACAGTGTGGGAAGAAAGCGTAATTTTTAGCAAAGCACACACCCGATTCTTGTGCCTTTCTGCAACAATTCCTAACGCAAAACAATTTGCAAACTGGGTTAGTTACATAAAAAAACACCCAGTTGATGTTGTAGTTGAGAAAAAAAGAGCAGTACCATTACACCACATGTTTTATGACACAGAACTCGGATTTAAAACAATTGCAGAAATAGAAGAACACAAACAACTAGATAAATATCCTAAGTATCACAAAGAATTCAAAAATAAAAAAAGACAATTTGAAGAATTAAGAAGTATAAAAAAACTAAGTCACATAGAACTATTAAAAGAATTAGAAGCGGGAGAAAAACTTCCTTGCATATATTTCTGTTTTTCTAGACAATTAACACAAGATAAAGCAGAAAGTCTAAAACGAGCTAGAAATTATTTGGATGCGCAAGAATCTGCTGAAGTTGGCAAAGTTGTTCGAGCAAAACTAGAAGCGACAGACAAATCAGTACTTACTTTACAAACAACAAGATTATTACGAGAATGTCTTTCAAATGGAATAGGATTTCACCACGCAGGATTACTTCCCGCATTAAAAGACATAGTGGAAACACTTTTCTCAAAGGGATTAATTAAAGTATTATTCGCAACAGAAACATTCGCAGTGGGAATAAACATGCCCGCAAAAACAGTTTGCTTTGATTCTCTAGAAAAATTCGATGGAATAAACTTTCGCTACTTAAACAGTAAAGAATATTTTCAACTTGCTGGAAGAGCAGGAAGAAGAGGAATAGATGAACAAGGATTTGCAATAAGTGTTGTAGAAAGAAGCATGATGGATATACAAAAAGTTAGAAACATCACAGAATCAGACAGCGAACCACTACAATCGCAATTTCAATTATCAATAAACACAGTTCTAAATTTAATTCACAGCCACACAGAAGAACAACAACAAATAATTTTACGAAGCAGTTTCTTTTCATATCAAAAAGTTGGAAAATCTGGAACCTCAAAAATAATAACGAGTTTTGAAAAAAAACGAGCCAAACTCATACGTGAAAACTACATTGCAAAAGCACTCAACGGATTAGAACTTACTGAAAAAGGTTTATTTGCAATGAGAATTTATACTCAAGAAATTCTAGTTACAGAGGCATTCTGCACAGACATAACTAAGAGCTTGACAAATCTTGAGATATTAATTATTATTGGAAGACTTGTATATGAAGATAAAAGAAGTATAAAGTTTAAGACAGAACAAAAGCAAATCTCCAACACAGTACTTAAAAAAATAAGCAAAAATAAAACTCTAAATAAATATTTCAGAGACAATCCGTCTTTCTTTTTAGAATCATTCCTAAAAGAATGGTATGAAGGATGCGAATTCCTAGACTTAATGAATTACACAAACATGTCCGAAGGAGACATAGTAAGATACATAAGACAAATACTAGATTTATTGCAACAAATACAACACGCAACAATAAATGAAGAATTAAGAGCGAAAACAAGAGAAATACAAAACAAGATAGATAGAGATGTAGTTGCAGTAAGATTCTAAGATACAAAAATGAATCAAAACAAAACACTCTCGGATTTTTTTGAAACAGCACGAAAACTGGAGAAAGAAAAAGAAATAGCGCTGACAAAATTAACAAACAAACCATCTGTACGTACAAAACAATATGCCTCTATGATTCTGAACGAGCAACTTATTCTTATCAACAACGCACTAAAAGAAACTGAAACTCTTCTAAACGATTCCAGGAATACGAAACAAAAAATAATAGAAATAATAAAATCGATTGAAAGAGAACTAAAAAAAGAAAAAATGCTTCTAGCAGCTGATTTAATTTCTCTTATCTCCTCAAACAAAACACAAATAACTCAAAAAGCAATACTTGAATTAAAAGAAAACGTACACAAGCTTCAACACATAGACCTTCAAAAATATGGACTGGCAGGAGTCTTTTTGACAATACAATTATTAAAAGAAAGACCAAAGATTGTCACCCCTCTTTATTCTGCACCTTCTGAATTTAAAATAAGAATAAGCGAAATATTTGTGCCAAGTAACGTATTGCAAGCACTACTCACCACAATAAACAAAGAAAACATGAATCTTGCAGATCAACAAAAACTTTCAATCTACATAAATAAAGATTATTTGGATTCAATCCAAACAAAAAACGAATTTGAAAATAGAATACTAGCACTTGATTTAACTGAACAAGAAATTAAGAAATATTTAACCTTGGCAAAGACAAAAGGAGTAATTTTACTAAATGAGACACTTATAAAAAATAAAGAATTACTAAAAAGCGTACTAAAACATGAAAGATTCTCAAGATTCTTAGATTTAATGCATCCAGAAGGTCAAAAACACTTACGAAACGTAGCAAAGACCTTAATGAATAAACTATACATCTTGGAAGAAGACTTGCTAAAAGAGCCGTTAAACTTCTATGAATCGAAGCATTTTACAAAAGACATAATGAATTTCCTAGAAAAGAATCACTCTGAAGCACACAAAATACTACAGAATTTACTAAACGAAACGGAAAAGTAACTCAATAAACTCTCAAATCTACTAAATGATTGAAGTATTAAAGAGTTAGTTTGTTAGATCTAGATCATCACAGGACTTGTATTCTTCTTCATTTGGCCAATAAATGCATTCTGTCTGGCCTTCTCCAAAAGTGTCAATAAAATTTCCCCAACCATCATAACTTATCTCCTTATCATAAGACCCGCACGAAAGATCTACGTAAGAATTCTTACAAATGATGTTGTCAATCAGAAAAATCTTTTCGTTATAATTCTTTTCATAATTAGTATTGAATAATACCCCAACATCATTTTCTTCAATTATGTTTCCCTCTATCCTAGTGTCTGAAACTCCCCCTAAAAGCAATCCAACATCATTATTTGATTTCACAAAATTCTTCTCAATCCAAAGAGATTTGCTATTTTGAAGAGTTATTCCTACACCACTATTATATTTTTCTACCTCATTTTGAATTAAAGTTACATTACTTGAAGTATTTATTTCAATTCCGAATTGACCAATATCTTTTGTCAAATAAACTTTATTTCTGCTAATACTCCCCCCAGAAACGTTTTGAAAGAGGATTCCGATATTGAAATTTTCTATTTGACATCCCTCAATTTCAACATCATTATGACCAATATTTTCAAAGCCAGGCATATAAACTTTAAAATCCCCAATAATAATTGTTTCAGAACAATAAATTTTTGTTCCGTCATCGACTATTTTCATTCCATTTGAGCCAAGAAAATACTCTCCTTGACAAAAATTAATCTCGCCAGATAATTCTAATCCTGCTGAAGGCGTAATACATTCTGAAGTCTTCTGTTTAATAGATGACCCTCCTCGCCACATTTTCCACAATTGTTCATTATATTCTCCATCACTTGTACTTCCCAAACCTAACTCTATTGCAGGAACAACTAAAACTACAGGCTCAGGTTCACCCTCGAGTCCTTGTTGCAGTTTACTCGTTGTTATCCTATACATTGGAAGATCATTGTGTTTTTCTAATTCATAACTAAGAACATCTTTCTTATCAACATTAAATCTTGAATAAACATCTTCAATTGGAAGAAGAAACAAATCGCCATATCTTCCCCATTCTTCATCAGATAAATCTATTGCAGGTATTTTAATAATTTTTTTATGAATGTTAAATATCTTCTTAACAAAACTAACAAGCTTACTTTCCGTACTATCTTTTTTCCAAATATACTCAAACTCATAAATAGGAATTTCTTCTGTTTCTAACAAGGCATACTCTCCCACAACACTACTTTCTTCAATACCGTACTCAGCAATAGCTAATTCAAAAGATTTTAATTTATTTTCCGAACTTGCAAAACCACTATCAATCGAGACTACAAAAGCTAAAAGAATTAATAACAACAAAATTAGCTTACCCATACTTAGAATTATCCTTTAAAATTTATAAATATATTGTTATTCTTAAGAAATCAAACAAAACCACACTTAAAAAATAATCTGAGAAATATAATGAATAAAAAGTATAAAAAATTTATATTATATCTTCTTCTGCAACGACCATGAAATCGCCAACAGCAATAACCGCAGAGAATGGAATTAAAGGATCCCCTTCTTTGGTCTTTTCAAGTTCTAGTTTTTTAGCATAAGGAGTTGGATTAACAAGAACTAAATGAATAAGTTCTCCGGAATTAGTTTCAAAAACTATGTCTCCTACTTCTCCGAATCTTTTACCAGTCTTCGAAACAACAGTCTTTCCTATTAATTGCTTTGAATATTTTTTGTCTTCTTCAGCCATATGATGCACCCTCGTCTAATTAAATGTGAATTATTTATACTTACATAAAGTAGTAATTACTATTTAAAGCTTTTGTTTTATTTTGAATAAGCCTCGTCTAATAGCTTCTGGTTTTTAAGCAAAACCTCCCTCAAAGGAGTAATAAACTTTACAACTTCATCCGCCAAACCCGATTTTAAATCAATTGAAGAAAGCTCTTTCTTAGCAAAAGCAGACTCCACTTGAGCATACGTCTTAAATTCAATCTTGCCACCATACTTCTCAGGCCTATTAATCACAAACGGCCTATTTTCTCTTTGAAGTTGTCTAAAAATAATAAATTTTAACACTGCAAGCAAACCATTTCCTTCCACCACACCATCTGCAGAGAACGCTTTGTTAATCTTGCTTCTAATCTTTTTTTCATCATCATCGAAATCAATCTTACTGTTAGGCTCTGAAGAACTCATCTTTCCACTTTCTCCCAGACCTGGAATTAAAGGATTCATCAAATGAATTCTCTTCTCATAACCAATTTTTGGTAAAAACTCTCTGGCAAACATGAAAATTTTTCTTTGATCAACGCCCCCAAACTGAGCGTCAACTTTCAAATATTCTTCATCCAAAGATTGCAAAATAGGATACAACAACCCACTCATCTTCGGTGTTTCTATTTGTTTGATAACCTCTGCACCAGCTCTTTGCGTATCTCTTGTTGAAGCAAGTGCTGAAAGTTTATACATATCCAAAGTGTATTTTTCAGAAAGCTGAAAATCAGTTCCTTTCACAAACTTAAGCTTATCTAAAGAAACGCCAGCCCTCTTTAGCATTTCTTTTATAATAAATTCATAAAACTTAGTTCTTTTGTCTAATAAATTCCAATCGGTTTTCATATTATCTAAGTAAGCATGCATATTTGCAAAGAGAATTGTAACATGACACCCTGCTTCAAGAAAATCAGCAATCTTCAACATAGGAACAAAGTAACCCAGATGAGGCTTACCTGTAGGCGCAGTACCCCAATAAATATTCAAATCTCTTTCTTTCAAGATTTCGAGAATCTTATCTTGATCAACTACTTCTTGCAATTGCCCAACAATCAGATCATATTTTTGTTTTGGAGTCATAAATAACTGATATTAAACACAATATAAAAAGCTTTTGAGGAAAACAGAACTACAGACTTACAAGTTCTTATTTCTCGTAAAGAACAAAGCCAAACTAAAAGCAAATATTCCCCCCGCAAGTTTTCCAACTAGTACAGGTGTAATAAAGGAAGCATTTACAGCAGCAGTGAATCCAAGATGATCTCCAAGAACAAATGCCGCACAAACAGCAAATGCAACATTAATTATTTTTTCTCTTGGTTTCATATCTTTAAACATAGCAAACATAGGAATTACGTTCGCTAGAGACGCTATTATTCCTGCAACACCAAAGGAACTCATTGAAACCTT
>PCYF01000005.1 GCA_002762915.1 Candidatus Woesearchaeota archaeon CG10_big_fil_rev_8_21_14_0_10_32_9 | reverse complement strand
TCCTTCTAATCCAACAACGTTTCCAACTAAATTATCTGATTTTACAACGGCAGGATCAAGACTAGTCATAATTCCAATGGAACCACCAGGTGAAATTTCTTCAACGTTAACACTTCCACTTATTATTCCTTGAATCTTAGCAAATAAAGGTTTAGCCACTAATTGATTTTGTTCTTCTACAATTCTTCCAGGTCTAATTTCTACTCTATCTCCTAATTTTAATCTGCCTTGAAGTAAAGCTCCTCCAAGAATTCCGCCTTTTATTTTTTCAGGAGTAGATCCTGGTTTGTTAATATCAAAAGATCTAGCAACAAGGAAAAAAGGTTCTTTGTTAGGATCTCTAGTGGGGGTCTTTATTGTTTCTTGAATTGCTTCAATTAAATAATGAATATTAACGCCGTGTTGTGCACTAATTGGAATAATTGGAGAATCCTCATAATCAGTTCCTTTTAAAAATTCTTTAATTTGAACATAATTTTTCATAAGTCTGTCATCATCAAGTAAATCTATTTTGTTTTGAGCAATTACAACATTCTTCACCCCTGCAATTTGAAGAGCCATTAAATGTTCTCTTGTCTGAGGTTGAGGACATAGTTCATTTGCTGCAACCATTAGTATTGCTCCATCCATCACAGTTGTTCCTGCAAGCATAGTTGCCATAAGAGATTCGTGTCCAGGCGCATCAACAAAACTTACTTTTCTAATTGGATCTGTTGCAGCCTCATTGCAATCATGACATTTTTCTTTAACAGTGAATTTATTACAAGAGGGACATTTGTAAAAAACAGTATCTGCATAACCTAACTTAATTGTAATTCCTCTTTTAATTTCTTCAGAATGAGTATCTGTCCACTTACCAGAAAGTCTTTCAGTAAGGGTAGTTTTACCGTGATCTACGTGACCGACTAGACCAATATTGATTTCTGGTTGCATGAATTTTGGTTGAACAACTGCAGGTTTTTTAACTTCTTCTGGTTTGGTTGCAGGACTAGCAATCTTCTCAGATTTAACCTTTTTTGTTGCAGTTTTCTTTTTAGTAACCATGGTATAGAGAAAAAAGAAGTCCTTTATAAATCTTTAGAACTAAGATAATAAATTATTTAAATTATTATTCTGAGAGTTAAATAGGGAAACATTTAAATATAGTTATTAGGATGGAAGATAAAGAGGGGGGCGTTAATAGTTGGGGGATAAATCTAAAAAAGAAGCAGATATTCCAAAAAATGTTTCTTTGGTGATAATTGCCATAGGCATTCTGTTTATAACAAGTATACTTGTCGCTCTTCTTGACAATCCTTCCACAACAGGATTAGTTGTAGGAAAAGGCAAAATAATGCAGCCAATTTCTTTAAATCAAGAATATTCTGATCAAAAAATAATTCTTACAAATTTGTCTAACATAACTTCAATAACTGTTTCAGGATATTTCTATGGGGAAGGAGCTTCTGAAATATATGCTAATACTTCTTTAGGGCTAAAAAAAATAATGAATTTTAATTCATCTACATATAACGAAACTTACTCAAATCAAGATAATAGAAACTACAAATATGGTTTGGTAGGAGAAGGTTTGCAACAGGAACTACAAATTAATATTCAAGTAAATGCTTCAATACCTGTTGGAGCAATTGAATTTAGTGAAGCATGTACAGAAACTTGCGATCTAAACAACATAGACGTATATAACTTTATTATTTCAAATAATAATTCTAAAATATTCTTAACAACAATCAAGTATTCTCAAGGAACTGATGATTTAAAACAAGCAAAACCATTCAAAGATCAAACCATAAGCATAAACAGAACTCTTAAACTAGATCTATCAACATATTTTACAGGAAATAATATTTCTTTTTACGCATATCCTTCAATTGATTACAAATACGGCATAAATGATGAAGGAATAATGACTTTTGAACCATTAAAGGAAGGAATATGGCCTTCAAGAATATATGCTCAACAAGGAGATGAAGAACTAATAGGAGAATTTTTCTTCATAAAAGTTGTAGATGAACAAACTTACCAAAAATTATTGGCAGAACAAGCAATAGAGATGCCGGCATTTACTGATGCAACATCAAAAATAGATCCTGAAGTTTTAGAAAGACTAAAAGCAGGAGAACAAGTAAGAGTAATAGTAAAGACGAAGCAAAAACTTCCAATTATGGATGTAAAAGAAAATAGAGCAACGCAACAAGAAGGAGAGATAGGTCCTTTGGGAACAAGAGTAAGAGTAGTAAATAAAGAGGATTTACGTCAGAGAGTAAATAATGAATCACAATTAAATGATGCAGTTAACAAAAAATTCTTAGATCAAGAAACAACAGAGTTAGTTGAAATAAAAAAAGATCTGAATGATGTACAAGCATTCGATTTGAATAATGCAACATGGTTACAAGTTGCTGAAAATGATGATGTTGAAGAAATAATTCTTGATAAAGTTTTTTCTTCTCTTACTCTCGAAACACTAGATATAACAAAAATAAATGAAATACAATCTCAAGAATACACTGGCACTGGCGAAAAAATATGTGTAGTTGATACAGGACTTAATTATAATTTATTTAATTTAACTCCTGGTGTAAATATTGAAGGTAAAAATGTAATAACTGGAAATGAAACATTCTTGGATGATCAAGGACACGGAACACAAGTAACTTATCCTATATTGATGAGTGCACCGGATTCAAAATTAATAATTGCTAAAGCAATAAATGAATACGGTCAAGGATATGCTTCTGACATAATTGCGGGATTAGAATACTGCGAAGCACAAAATGTAGACATAATTTCTTTAAGCATAGGCGCAGGAGGATTTGATGGATATTGTGATGAAGATATTGTTTCACAAAAAGTTAATCAACTCGCAGATGCTGGAATAATAATTTTTGCAGGAACAGGAAATGAAGGAACAGAATTTGTAAAAGCACCAGCTTGTGCAAGTAAAGCAATTCCTGTAGCGTCAAGTACTAAACATAATACTATTGCAGCTTTTTCAAATTACAATGATGCAACCCTACTCGTAACGCCCGGACAAGAAATTCAAACAAAAAGAATTGATGGCGCAACAGTAACTGTAAGCGGTACAAGTATGTCTGTTCCATTTGTTGCAGGAGCTGCAGCTGATCTTCTTGAAGATGGAATGAATTATCAAGACATGAAAAGATTACTTGTTAATACAGGAGATGTAATAAATGAATCAGGAAGATACTTCTCACAATTAAATGCATATAATGCCTTGATAAAAAATTATACAAATAATTTAACTGAAGGATATCTTGGATTTGTAAATGGAACTGCAGAAAATTATACAACTCTTTCAATTAATACTTGTCAGGATCTGAATGTTGCAAACACGGGGTACACTCTTAATGAAAGCGTTTCAATAAATGATGCAACATGTTTCACAGTAAGCGCAGATAATGTAACTCTTGACTGTGCAGGATTCTCGGTGACTGGAAACGGATGGGTTTCGCCAAATGCTTATACTCAAGGAGTTTATTCAAATAGATCTAATACAACTGTTCAAAATTGCAATATTAATGATTTTTATAGATCGATAAATTTTGAGAATAATCTATATGGGCTTATACAAGAAGTTAATGTTTCTTCTGGTGTGGGAATTTCGATACTAAATAATTCTAATGTTCACATAACTTTATCAAATATTTCTTCAAATTCTAATGCCCAAGCTCTAAGTATTGGACAATCAAGTAATGTGTTTGTTGATCATTCAAATATAGTTGCTTCATTTAATAATTTTGCTTTAACTCTGTCAACTACCACTCTTAGTGAATTAAGTGACTTAAATATTATATCTAATGAATCTGTTGGAGTTTTCATAGGATCTTCAAATAATAATATTTTTACAAGAATTAATGTAACTTCGTATATTCATCCTTATTGGATAGATCCTGAAAGTTCTGGAAATAATATATCTGATGGAAACATTAATACGAATAGTACTGTTTTTATTCAAGGGGGAGGTAATGCATTAATTAATAATACATTTAAAGAAAACTCAAGCATATGGCTTCAGGGCTCATATAATTTATTTTATTATAATAATTTTTCTTCAAATAATTCTGTATTTGTAAATGATGCTGCAGGAGGAAATTATTTTAACACAACAATTAGTGGAAGTGCAGTTGGTAATTTCTGGCCTAATGTTTTGAATGGAAGTGTTGAAGTTAAAGGAATGGTTTCCTCAACAGACTTTCCAGGATATTATTATGGTTCAAGTGGTGCAGGATATCCATACAATTCTGTAACGTCTCAAGGAAAAGTAACATCAGGAGTAATAGATTATGGTCCACTAACAACTCAACAAGGAACAGGAGCAATAGGAATATCTTCATGTGGAGTTGCAGGAGTATCTTTTGAAAATAATAGAGATTATGTTTTGTTAAATAGCGTTGCTGATTATAACTCGACGTGTTTTGATATGTATGATTTAAAGAACGTAACTTTTGATTGTCAAGGATATACTTTAGATGGTTTGGATACTGATGGAACCTACGGGTTCTATTTATCTGGAACAACAACCAATGTAACAATAAAAAATTGTAAGTTAACTGACTTCTATCACGGAATATATATGTATGGCTCGAATGTGCGTTACAATAAAATACAAAATGTAACAGTAGACAGTAGTAAATATGATGGAATAAGACTATACTCTTCTAGATATAATACTATAACTAATGTTACTTCAAGTAATAATAATTATGGTGGAATATATTTACAATCAGCTCAATATAACAACATTTCTAATTCTTCTTTAATACACAATAGTTGCGGAATGATTGGAGATCAATGGTGGTATTACAATATGGGGGGAATAATTCTTCAAAGTTCACCATACACCTTTGTGTATAATAATAGTGTTACAGGAAATTGCAGACAAGGAATAACGATGTGGTCTTCTTCCTATAATAACATAACCTCAAATAATTTAACAAACACCATAATAATTGTTTGGGAAACAAGTAGCAATAATATTGTTGATAATAATTATATTAGTGGGGCACAAATACAAATTGAAGGAAATGACCATAACATTATAAGAAACAATACTGTTGTAAATACTTGGAGAGGATTCTGGCTTATTCCGGCGTGGTACTTAAAAGGTCTTACAAATAACACTTTTGAAAATAATAAATTTAATTGCACTCAAGGATATAGCTGTTCGTACGCATTTTATATAGGAGATTATGCAAGAAGAGATGGCCCGATTGTCGATAATAAATTTATTAATAATACAATACAAAATGCTGCATATGGATTTTATCTTGAAGAAAAAACAAATAATCAAGTATTTATAGGAAATAAAATAATAAATTCTTCTAGTTATGGAATATACATAAAACCATCATCTTATTCAAATTATTTTCACGCAAATGAAAATAACATTGATTATGCTGGTTTTAGTCAGAGATTTGTTTCAACTCTTGCTCAAAATGTGAGTTCATCTGAAAATAAAGGTTGGTGGCCAGTATTAGATTCAGATGGAACAAATGTTACAACTCAAACAAAAACTGCATGGTATGATGGGATTTCTGGAGGAGAAAACGCAGATGGAACTCCAAATTCGTCTTTGAAATATTGGTATAATAACCAAATCCTTCTTAGTGGATGTACTTCACTCACATCTAACATAAGATATAATTATGTTGTAGGTAATGATCTTACAAGTATTTCAACTACTTGTTTTGATATAAATGGACAATCAAATATTGATTTGAATTGCCAGGGAATAACATTGTCTGGAACAAATACTTTGGGAACATATGGTATACGTCTATTAAATTCTCAGAACATTTCTATAAGAAATTGTAACATTGAGAAATTTTACAATGGAATTTATTTCTCTTCAAGTTCAAATAATCAAGTTGCAAACTTAGCTATCACTAATAGCACGATGCAAGGAATATTCTTGGGACCTTCTAGTTCAAATAACTATTTTGAAGCTGTAAGTAATGAATTGGATTACATAAATGATAGCAGTTCCAAATTTTATTCAATTAGTTCTCAAAATACTAGTTCGACATTAAATTTAGGCTGGTGGCCGACTATATATTCAGATGGACAAGGAATAACACAACAAGATTTAACTGCGTGGTATAATTATATTTACGGCGCTAATGCTGACTTATCTAGTAATGAATCTCTTACAACTTGGTATGGGGGTATAACTTCAGGAATAAATACTTGTAATCCTTTACTTGAAAATGATACTTCTTACAACTTATTGGGAAATCTTACTAATAAATCTCAAACTTGCTTAAATATTAATGATAAAAAAAATGTTGTTATAGATTGTCAAAATAACTTAATCTCTGGAGAAAATGTACTTGGAACTTCTGCAATAATATTGAACAATAGTGAAAATATTACTATTAAAAATTGTATTTTGCAAAATTTTGATAAAGGTATTGTTCTTGATCACACAATAGATAGTAATATCGAAAGTAATGAAATAAGCTCTTTGTCTGAAGGGATAGATATAGATTCTTTTAGTAGCAATAATTTATTTTATGCAAACTCAAATAATTATGATTCTATTCAAAACACAACTTTGAAAATAATATCCTTTTCTAATCAAAACTTATCTTCACAACTAAACTATGGTTGGTGGCCAGAACTTGGAAATCTAGGAGGAACAGTTCAAACAGTTGGGGACACAGTTTGGTATGGCGGATTATCTGGTGGAAGAAATTCCGATTTAACATTAAACATATCCTTAGCATATTGGTACAATAATTCGATAACTCAAGAAGCAGTTTGTCTTAATAATTATGAAAGTAACAAAGATTATTTCCTAACTATTGATGTAGAAAATTATTCAAAAACTTGTATTCACATTGTTGGACAACAGAATATTACTCTTGATTGCCAGGGTAAAACTATTTCAGGAATAAACATGCCTAATTCATATGGGTTACATATTGATGCAAACTCTAAGAACATAACTGTAAAAAATTGTAATTTTAAAAAATTCGATAGAGGAATAACGTTAAGTGGTTCAACAGATAATAGTATAAGTAATATAACTTCTGGATTGAATGATTTTGGAGTGTATGTTGATGCAACATCACATAGAAATCATTTTGAAAATATGACTCTTTATAATAATACAATAGATGGAGTAAGATCTCAACAGCCATCATATAATGTGTATGATAATATAACTTCTATTTTTAACAATGCGGTCGGATTCAACATTGCGGCGGGAGGAAATTATAATAATATTTCGAATTTAGTAACTTATGGAAATAATCAGAAAGGAATATATTTCATATTATCGAATTATAACATTTTAACAAATATAACTATTAATGATGTTTATGGAATAAGATTTGAATCCGCAGAACACAATACTTTAAGAAATGTTTATATGAAAAATGATTCTTATGGTTATGGTTTTAGTATCTGGGATTCTGGAGATAGATATACTGGTACTTATACTGTCGTTGACAATATGACTATTGATGGTTATTATTATGGCTTGTATACTATGAATTTGGGAGGAAACTGTGTTTTCAATAACGTCATTATTAATAATTCAAATTACTCATTTTATTCATATACTACGCCAAATAACGTTCAAGCACCGACCGGTTCAACATTTAACAATTTAAGTTTGCTTAATCAAAGAAAGGGAATATATTTTGATAGAAGACATAATTTTACCTTCGCGAATTTGTTGATTGATGGCGCTACAGAAAATGGTTTGGAATTATATCGTGCACAAAATAATTCTTTTAGCAATGTAACAATAAAAAATACTGTGCAAAAAGGAATATCTTTGTTTGACTCAACAAATAACTATTTTAATAATGTTTCAAATGAATTTGATTATCAAAACACTAATCAGAAATTCTATTCAGATTCAAATCAAAATGCTAGTTCACTAGGAAATCTTGGTTGGTGGCCTACGTTAAATGATTTAGGAACTGGCTCATTACAACAAGCACAAACTGCTTGGTATGGCGGCCAAGAAGGAGGAAAAGATAGCGATCTCACTCCTAATTTAGGTTTAAATTGGTGGTATGAAAATAATATAGGCTTAGGAATAGTTCGTCTAGATTTAATTAATCAAGATGATGGAACTTTATTTATTTCAACATCTGAAATATTCGGACTCGTGAACATAACTGCTCAACAACCAACACTAAATGTTAATTATACGTGGTATAAAAACGGCGTATTAAATAAAACAGGAACTTATGTGGGATATCAAACTAAATCTTTAACAAATATAACTAGTGTTACTGATTTAACTGTTGGGGACACATGGGTGCTTGAAATAACTGCGGAGACTGATTCTGGAGAAATAAAATCAAGAAACTCAACGCCTGTGATTGTTTATGGCGTATTAAACGACTGTACAAACTCTTTTAGTAATGATGTAAAATATGCCTTGCTTTCAAATATTGAAAATAAACAAGATGTATGCTTTGACGTTAGTTTGAAAAACAATATAACAATAGATTGTCAAAATAATAAAATAAAAAATGTAACATCTTTAACAAATACTGCAAAAGCATTCCAAATAGTAGACTCTGATAACATAATTATAACTAATTGTTTGATTGAAGATGTTGAAGGTTTAGCAATATATGCTTCGCAAAGTGATGAACAGGAGTACTCTAATATTGCTGTCAATAATACTAAAGGAATAAAAATGCAAGATTCAAATAACAACAACATAAACTCTATTATTTTAATTAATTCAACTGTTTACGCTATGGAGCTTCAAAATATCACTAATTCTCTAATAAATTCTGTTGGTATTGAAGGTATAATTATAACAAATGTAGGAGTTCTTTTGAATAAATCAGATAACAACAGTGTTAGAAATATTCAAGTTCAAAATGTAACTCAAGAAGGAATGATAATTTTAGATTCTTCAAATAATTTCTTTAATAGTAATGTTAATGAAAAAGATTATGCTGATCTAGCTCAAAAAGTTTTCATAAACAGCGCTCAAAATATGTCTTCGGCTAACAATACCGGATGGTGGCCACTTCTAACAAGCAATGGCTTGGATGCAACCACTCAAACAAATACTGCATGGTACAATGGAACAACTGGAGGTAGAACTGCAGAAGGACAAACAAATTCAGACTTAAAATATTGGTACAATAATAAGTTGTATAGTAATGCTCCTTCAGTTGATCAAATTCAAATATCTAGCACTGATCAGAATAATAGATCATCTGGATACCTCCTCTCGCAAATATCAACAACAGGATATAATGGTTTGCAAGTATATGGTATATTGGATTGGAGAATAAATGCGACAGGAATCTCTCAAATAATTTTACCTTTTAACACGAACCCTGTTGGAGCAACAGAAATAAATGAGTATTCACAGAATCAATTAATTGCGAAATTAGGACAAGGAGACGGATCAACTTCAATTCCCGATTGGACAAGTTCTGGAAGAGTTGGTGGAGCATTCAATTTTGACGGAGTAAACGATTTTATAGAAGTTCAAAATTCTCAACTAATACAAAACTTATCACGCATTACTGTAGAAGCCTGGATAAAACCAGATAAAATAGGGAGCGATGATTACAAAATAAAATCAATAGTAACAAAAGGAGATTTCAACACATTTAGACATTTTACATTAGTGATTTTAACAAATAACAAATTTGAATTCTTCATGGGAGATGGATTTAATTACGCAGGTTTAGAATCATCTGCTTATGCACAGAAAAATGTTTGGCAACACGTTGTAGCAACATTTAACAATGATACTAAAGAAATACAAATATATGTTAATGGAGTATTAGATTCTTCTACAACTGTGTCTTGGTTTACTCCAAATTTCCAAAACACAAATGAGTTAAGAGTCGGTTGGGGTAATAGTGATGATTTCTCCTTTGACGGAATAATTGACGAAGTAAGAGTTTACAATAGAATATTATCTCCAGAACAAATAAAAAATAATTATGATTCTGGTCTTATGAGTCAATATTCTGGAGATTTAGTTTCTCAAGAAATACTGAAAAAAGATAATGTTTCTTTATTTGTTACGCCTACTGATTCAGTAGTTGACGGATCTGTGATAGGAAGTAATAATATAATAATACAAAATACTCCTCCAATATTATCAAATGTTCAAACAACAGGAACAGATATAGCAACATCTGATGATATTGCTGTGTCCTATGATGTAACTGATTCAGATCAAGATAATGTTTATGTGATTAATGACTGGAGAAACAAAGGAGTAAGCATAGAAAGACTTAACTTACCTTTTAACAATAATATTTCAAGTACGCAACACGATTTGATAAATGACTACAGCACATTTAGTAATCATGGAACTCTTGGAAATGGAACAAGTGGAACAGAACCAACTTGGACGACTAGTGGAAAAATTGGAGGAGCATATTCCTTTGATGGACTAAATGATATAATTGTTGTAGACCATAGTTCTTCGTTACAAATGGGTTCAAATTCTTGGACGATTTCTTCATGGATAAAAACCTCAAGCAATCAACAATACCAAGGAATAATAAATGCTTGGAATGGATCAGGATATCAAAGTACGTATAGACTTGTTGTTTATGATTGGGTAAATTTGGGTGCGTATGGAAAAGCATCATTCGTACTCTATAGAACAAATTACACAGACTCATTCAGCGCAACAAGCACAACAACAGTAACAGATGGTCAATGGCATCAAGTTGTTGGAGTAAAAAATTCAACTCATATTTCCATATATGTTGATGGACAAAAACAAGCATCAACACAAATTCCTCAATTTGATGTAACGCTATATGGCAATGTAAGTATTGGAAGTGGCTTTGAAAATGGTTGGAACTTTAACGGAACGATAGATGAAGTAAAAATGTACGCGCGTGCTTTATCATCTGAACAAATTTTGGCGGATTATCAAGCAGAACTTGCCGGAGAATATTCCAACATAATTTCAAACAAAGAAACAAAACAAGGAGATCTTTGGACAGTTCAATTAACTCCTAGTGATGGGGATCAAGATGGTACATCTGCAAACTCACAAGCGGCTCAAATTCTAAATGTAGTTCCAACAACTCCAACAACTTTAACTCCGGCACTAGATAGAAAAACATATTACAATTATTTGAATATAACTTGTTCCGGAAGCACAGATCCAGATGAGGGAGATGTAATACAATATGAAATACAGTATGGATTGGGATCGAATTGGAATCCGCTCGCTACAACTTCAGGAGGAATATTTACATGGGATGTTACCAATTCAAGATACTTAGGTGTAGGATTAAGATGCAGATCAACAGATGGAAAATCATACTCTGATTGGAATCAACCTATAGGAACGATTAACGCCCTGAGACTTCCAACGCCGCAAAATTCTACTCTTCCTGCGGGAGGAGGTGCTGGAGGTGTTGGAGGAAGTACAGATGCAACTGTTAATGATACTTCTAATGTAAACTCAACAACTAATCAAACTCAATTTAATTTAACTGCGGTAAAAACCTCCAAAGAATTAAAAGCAACATTAACAATACCTAATTTTGAGAAACTAAGAAAAGAATTACTAAAAATAGAAGTAGAAAATAGACAAGATTCA
>PCYF01000048.1:2710-14424 GCA_002762915.1 Candidatus Woesearchaeota archaeon CG10_big_fil_rev_8_21_14_0_10_32_9 | reverse complement strand
TACCTTTTAATTATCTCTTAGCTCTTCTTCTCTTCTCTTTTTTCATTCTCTTTCTTTGCCATTTCCATCTCATTTGGCCTTTTTTCTTCCATCTTCTTGAGCTTCTTTTCAAATTTTATCCTCTCCTAATATTTATGTTGCGATCGTTAAATTGCCCTCCATACGACAATTATCAATTAACAAGGAGAAAAGCTGTTCATTTAAAAACTTTTCTAAGCGTTTAGTCTGTGTTTGTCGTGTTTTTCCTGGACAAAAGTGATGCGGGTACCGAGATTTGAACTCGGGACTTCGGGCTTATGAGACCCGCACTCTAACCAGGCTGAGTTATACCCGCGCAATGTATACGAGAAATTATAATTATTTAAAAAGGTTGTCCTGAATTCATTCTTATTTCTGTAGAATTTTTACATCATCTTTTTTGAAAAGATTTATAATTTTTTGAGAAGAGCTAATCAAATTACTACCCCTATTATAAATAGTGTGAATACTTCCAGGGTTCCCGTTTATTTTAATTGTTCTTTTAGCTGATCTAGACTTATAATTTTGTTTTCATACTCTCTTTTATTATTTCTGTCCAATAAGATTCCAGTTATCCCTGCTTTTTCTGCTGCTTTTATATCACTATCAACTGAGTCTCCAACCATAACTAAGTCTTTTGCTTCTAAGTCGTTCTCCTCAAGAATTTTATTGAATGATTCTGGATTTAATTTTAAAAGTCCTGTTTGAAATGAAGGATAGACTTTGTCAAATATCTCTTCTAATTTGAATTTTTCTTTAACCTGATCATATGAAAACTTATCTATATTTGCTAATAAGAATATTTTGTATCCACTTTTTCTTAAATCTGCTAAGACTTCTTCAGCCTCAGGGTACATTTTTGAGAGAATCGTATTTTTGTTCCACATTCCAACTAATTTCTCATATACAAATTCAGGCAGTCTTAAATTGAAATCTGTTACAACATTCTCAAATCCAGCTTTTAATGATTCAAATTCTTGTGTCATGAAACTATGTTCAAATGTTAGTATAAAATCTGAAAATGGAGCATTTACTCTTAAGAAATACTTTACTTGTTTACTTGGACTTGGATTTACTCCTGTTTCTACTATTGTTCCCCATAAATCGAATACTATTGCTTTAACCATTTATTTTCCCCCATATTTGTCTTTTTTGTTTATTTTAAATATTTTATTGCTCAAATCCTAAATGCGGCACGTTAACCTTTGGTTTTTAGTTTGTTTTATAATTCTTTTCCTTAAAGAAAAACTTATTTAAATAAACTCACTTAAGCCCTAATATGAAGCTTATCAGAGACCCTTTGTACAGAATAATAGAAATCGAAGATGAATTTCTTCCAATTATTGACAATCCTTATTTTCAGAGATTAAGATTCATAAAACAGGACGCCAATATTTTTTATTTATATCCCTCCTCAAAACAAGATAGATTTTCTCACTCACTTGGAGCATATCATCTTATGAAGCAAGTTGTTAATAATCAAGTTCTCAAATTAACTAAAACTCAAAAGTTTAATCTAAAAGCCGCTGCACTACTTCACGATATTGGTCATGGCGCTTATTCTCATACTTGGGAAAAACTTCGATCAGATTTTGATCATGAGAAGATTTCATCTGAGATAATAAGAAAGATATTCAAATTGCCTGAAGTTGCTAAAATTATAGAAAAGAAAAGTCCTTTTTATCCTTTAATTTCTTCAGTAATTGATGTTGACAAAATGGATTATATGGCAAGAGATTCTTATTTCAGCGGAGTTGGTTATGGTGTCACCGATCTTGACAGAATAGTTACATACCTAGGGGTAAAAGACAAAAAGATTACAATTGTTCCGAAAATTGTTACTTCTGTTGAACACGTAATTATTGGAAGAATCAGTTTGTTTAAATCCATGTATTTTCACCACACAATTATTGCTAAGGATGAAATTCTTGTTAACATATTCAAAAGAGTTCACGATTTATATAAAAATAAAAAAACTCCATTTTTAGATCCTCTATTAGAAAAGATGTTGTACAAAGATTTTGAGTTGAATGATTTTTTAGATTTTAATGATTCGACTGTTGAGTTTCATTTAGATAAATGGAGAACTGCAGAAGATCCAATTTTGCGCGACCTAGTTACTAGATATCTGACTAGAGAAGGATTCCTTGCACTCGACCTTGAGCATTACAACATAGATATTAATAAAATTAAAAAAGAAATAGCTAAAAAATTTCCGCTTAAATATTATTATTGCGTTGAAACAAGAGGAAAGCAACTTTATCAAAGCGAAGCAATGATCAAAATTAATTCAAAACTTGTTCCACTATCTGAGTTTTCTGAACACATAAAAAAGATCAAGGATATGAATATAAACAAGAAGTTCTTAATAGGTCCTAAAGAAATCCTAAAAAAATACAAAACCAAGTTCTAAAATAGCGACTAGCGTATTTATTAATCGATAATAAGGACATTAATGAAAAAAGTTTTTATATTGTCTCCGATTATTGCACGTTATGATTGAAGTTTCCATTCAGAACAAACCATATCAAGATATTGAAGGTAAACTATGGCTTCCTAAAAATCCTGTCGCAGGTATTATTATTACTCATTCCTGGAGAAATAGCATGAATGAGCCGATGTGTAGCGACGCAGCACAATATTTTTATGATTTAGGTTATTCGGTTCTACAAATTAATTTACCAGGACATGCTAAGAATGATCCTCTCAGAAATTTATCTTTCAAATCTGCTACTTTAGCCATAGACAATGCAGTAGATTATTTGAAAAAGAAATCTGGCGTCAAGAAAATATTTGGTTTCGGCATTAGCTTAGGAAACGCAGCCATTGGTTTCAATGAGCATAATTTGTTTACAGCTGAAGCTTTATTGAGTTATGGTTTGTTGATTAATCCTAAAAGTCTTTATGAGCGTTATAAAGATCAAATTAATAGCCAATTAAATGAAATAAATACTAAAGGATATGCAGTTATGGATTCAACTTCTGGCAGAGGCATTTTTGAAATGGGCACTGAATGGATTAATGAGATGAAAAATGATTCATCTAAGTATTCTAAAATCTTTGCAAATAATAATACTCCTGTTCTATTGATTCAAGGAACTAAAGATGAACGATTTAACGAAGCACGATACAGAGCTTTTTCAGAACAAACTGGAAAGGACTACTTATATGTAGAAGGAGCCGATCACAACTTTAAAAATATAGATCATAGAAAAGAAGTATTAATTCATGTAAAAGATTACTTCAGTCGATTCTTATAATCATCTCGCTTATGGACTTTGCGACAGACATACTAAACCTTTTAGTTTTGTTTAAAATAGTAAGATTTATAAATATTATATGTGTAGGAACACAAAATGGATGACCTAAAAGATTTTGTAGAAAAGATTTCTCAAATTAAACAAATTGAAGCTGATCTTTGGAGTTTTCTGAAATCAAATAAACATCAGAAGTTAAAAGAAGAACACACAAAATTAAAACAATTTATTGTAGAATTGAATAATGAAATACGTTTAATTGATTCAAAAAGGACAAGCTTTGCAAAACAGAATAATGCTCTTAGCAAAAAATTAATTCGGTATTTGTCAGAATTAGAAATGCTTTTAGCAAACCAGCATGATCAATTAAAAAATATTGAAGCACACAACCCTGAAGAAATAGCAAATATTCTTAATGGAAAAAAAGAAGGAAAAAACATATCGGAAACAAGTCAAAAAATAATTGCTATAGAACAAATAATATGTCAACATCTGAAAATTCACGATTCTTAAATTTAGAGGCATATTTTCCAAAGGTTCCTTGAGCTAAGGAACCAAATATTCTTTTTCTATAAAAATTGGTATTTGGCGGCAAATTGTTATGAGTCCATTTCTTTATTTGATTTAGAATAAAAATTTGTTTTTCAATAGAAAATACTTTTTTTAAAGGTCTTCCCTTCAGATAGTCTTTTGACGGTTCTTCAGACATAATCAAAGATAATTATTTCAATCTTTATAAAATCATAGCATTATCTTCTCAGAGCCAGTTATATAACCAGAATGGACTTTGCGGGATTTGAACCCGCGGCCTCTCGATTGCCAACCGAGCGCTCTACCAGACTGAGCTAAAAGCCCGTATTTGTTTTCATGAGCTTGAGCAAAGCGAAACTCATATGCGTCCAATGAGTGTAACCATTGGAATTAAAAGCTCGCAATAATCTAACCAATAGTCAAGTACAATAAAAACCTTTTGTAAAATTTAGAAATATAAAAAAATAAAAGAAAAATGATATGTTTATTTTTTCTTACCTTTGCATAATTTGCTTAGGCCTAGTAATACAAATGCTACTGTGTACCATTGTATTCCCCAGATGTTCCAAACATTTAGGTTTTGTAATAGGAATAATACTCCAAATACTAGAAGAACAATTCCCATCCATATTTTGTTTTCATCATTCATCATTTTTGTTACCTCCAACATTATTATAGGTCAGTTATTTGAGTCTTAATATTAAAAGCTTTCCTTTTTTAGCTGAAAACTATATAAATACGTGATTATTTTTTATTTGTTATGAATAATGATGTTTTGTTATTGGTAAAAAAGTTAGCTTTGTTGAATGCAGTTAAGCATGATGGTAAAGCGGTTCCTGGCGGAGTGGTTGGAGGAGTTCTTGGTTCTTTTCCAGATCAAAAAAGTAATATGAAAGAGCTTTCCACAGAAATAACTAAAATCATAAAAGAAGTTAATTCTTTATCCATTGAAGCTCAAAAAGTAGAGTTATTAAAAATTAATCCTGATGCTTTAGAAAGCAAACATAAGGAACATGATCTTTTCGCATTTCTTGATATTAAAGAGGGAGAAAAGATCAGAACTGCTTTTCCTCCCGGTCCTGAGAAATATCCTCACATAGGACACGCTAAATCTTTATTCTTGAATTATTTACTTGCACAAAAGTACAATGGAGAATTTTTCTTAAGATTTGAAGATACTAATCCTGAACTTGTAAAAGAAGAGTTTTACACAATTATGCTGGAAAATTTCAAATGGCTCGGCGTTTCTTGGGATAAATTGTTGTATGCTTCTGACTATATGACTCTTTACTATAAACATTGTGAAGAATTATTAAATAAAGACAAGGCATATGTTTGTACTTGTAATAGTGAAGCAATAAAATTAGGAAGAGAAAAGGGGTCTCCTTGCAAATGTAGATCCAGAAGCATCAAAGATAATGTGGAGTTATGGAAAAAAATGCCTGAGATGAATCAGGGAGATGCTATTGTTAGATTAAAAATTGATTTAAAACACAAAAATAGCACTATGAGAGATCCTGCTATTTTTAGAATAATTAAAACAACTCATGCACGACTTGGAACAAAATATTCTGTCTGGCCTAATTATGACTTTCAAAATTCCATCATGGATGGTTATTTTAAAATTACTCACAGACTAAGAAGCAAAGAGTTTGAAATGAGAAATGAGCTCCAAAGATTTATTCAAACTTTGTTAGGTTATTCTGAAACTAAAATTTATGAGTTTGCTCGTTTTAATTTAGAAGGAGTTGAAAGTTCTGGCAGAGTTATTAGAGAAAAAGTTAATTCTGGAGAATTACTTGGTTGGGATGATCCTAGTTTAACAACAATTGTTGCTCTTAGAAGAAGAGGATTTCAACCTGAAGCAATCAAAGAGTTCGTAGTAAAAACAGGAATAACAAAAAGTGAATCTACTTTAACATGGGACGATTTAATGTTACACAACAAGAGAATCGTTGATAGACTTGCAAAAAGATTCTTTTTTGTTTCTGATCCTATTAAAATTAAAATAAAAAATGCTCCTAAAAAGATTATTGAATTAAAGTTTCATCCAGAGGATGCAAAGAAAACTAGATTATTAACTACTAATGAAGACTTTTTTATTTCGAAGAAAGATCTTGATTCTTTAAAGAAAGGAAATGTTTACAGATTAATTGAATGTTTAAATTTTATTTATGAAGGAGATTCAAAATTCACATTTGTTGATGAATCAGTAGAAACTTACAAAAAGAAAGGAAAAGGAATGCTTCATTATCTTCCTGTTTCTGACTCTTTGATTAATATGAGTGTTTTGATGCCTGATAAAACTATACTAGTAGGAATTACTGAGCCGAATATTTCAATTATAAAAGAAGGCGATGTTGTCCAATTTGAAAGAATTGGTTTTGCAAGATTAGATAATAAAAAAAGTTTTGAGTTTTGGTACACACATTAATGTTATTTTGAGAAAATTATAAAAAGGAATAAACATTCAAAAGCGCGAGGTATACAAAATGAGTGAATCCGTAATTGTAAAAACTAAAATAAAAGAAATGGCACAAGGATACAATGTTTCGAGCGATTTTGCTGATGCTCTTGATGAAAAAGTAAAGCAATTAATTAAAGATGCTATAAGAAGAGCCGAAGCTAACGGTAGAAAAACTGTTATGTCTAAAGATTTATAGAACTATTTTTAATTTTTCTATTCTTCGTCTTATTTGATTTATTTTTAATTGCATTTTAACTGAATTTCTTGGATCTATATCTCTAGAATCTGAAAGATCTTCCACTAATTTATCTGCAACTTTTAATTCATTTTCCATTAATTCTAATCTAGAATAAACTTTCTTTTTTTCAGCTTTGTGAGCTTGAGCTCTAAACGCTGCAGCCATAAACATCTTTCTTACTTTGAAAGAAGGATTCATTCATATCAATCCTAAGAATTTTTTCTTTTTTGGAGTTATCTCTTTAGGTTCTCCCATTAATGGAGGAGGATTCTTCATTTCTGGAAAATTATCTGGAGTCGGATAGTTAGGTTCACCAAAATTTGGAGGACTAGGCAAATCAAAATCATCAAGACCTTGAGAAGAATTATTTTGTGTCTCTGGTCGCATTTGTCCAAAATTTTGACCTGGAGACATGTTGTACATAGAAGGTGCTTGATTTGTATCAGGGAATTGGAAAATCTTTGGTTGTCTTTGTTGATTTTGATCTTGATTCATCATTTGTTGAGGAACTTGTTGGTACATTGGTTGTTGAGACTGAGATTTTTGAGATTTGTTTTCTTGCATAAATGATTCAGAATCAGAATAACTTTCAGACTCATCTTTACTTTGTCCAGAATTAACCAATGCTTCAGCAATTTGTTTATTTTGGTCCAGTATTTTATCAAGTTTTTGATCAGGACCATCTCCTTTCCTATACTCATCTAAAAGAACATTATTTATACTTTGAAACAAATCTTCAAGTCTATTTATTGATTTAGTTAATTTATCAATTGAAGAAAGTAATTTCTCTGAGGAATTTGATTCTATGAATGGATTGCTCTTGAGTTTTTCAACTTCTTTTCTTAAATGCTCAACCCTTTCATGAGGAAGGATTTCATACTCTTCGTCTTCCATTGTTCACCTCTTTGTTTATTTATTTGATACTCTGATATATAAATATTTGCCCTATTTTAAGTTACTTTCTTTATTAGTTAGCTTTAAAAAGAAACTGACTTCCTCATAAATTGAATAAAAAGTGATACATCATACATTAGAAGACCATTTAGAAGAATTATGTCCTTCTTGCGGTAAAAATCATGCCACGACGAAGTGGGATATGCATTTTGATTACATGAAATGTTATATTAGTGGAACGTGTAATAACTGTAATTATTCTATCTTTAAAAAAATAGATTTCATGAGCTGTGGCAATTTCAGTTACGTTGATCTTTAAAAGATTATCTAAGAGCTTTTTTTATCTGAGAATAAATAAGCGCCAACCCCAAAAGAAAGGATATTACTGAAAAAATTGACATTCCTTCTACTTGCGGAGTCTTATCAATCAACAAAAACCCAGTTATAATTATTATAACAGTCAAAATTATTACAAATGCTCGTTCAGTTATCGTCTCTAATCTTCCTTCTAGTTCTTGAACATGTTTAGACAGTTCTTCCATGTTTTTATTTTGTTGAGCATTATTATTAAAGTAAGTTTCAATTGCATCTGGAAGTTTTTCAAAAATATTTTTTGCTTTTTTCAAGTATTGTATATTTTGAGCAATAGTTTTTTTTGGAGAATATTCATGAATAAGCATTCTTGTTATAAATGGTTTTGATTCTTCTACAAAATTAAAATTAGGAGATATTTTTGCACAAGTACTTTCAAGAGTTAAAACTGTTTTTCCTAAAATAACTAAATCTTTTGGCACAGTTATGTCGTTTCTTTTTGCAATCTTTAAAGTTTGAATAAATAGTTTTGGAACGTCAATCTTGCTTGTAGGCACACCATAATATGGAGATAAAACTTGCCTTATTTCATTTTTCATTTCAGTATTGGCTTCATTTATTATGTGCAGAGCAGTCATACAATCTGCAGCTTTATCAATATCTTGAGAATACAATGCTATGAATAAATTAAGGAGTGCTGCTTTCATTTCAGGAGTTATTTCTCCCACAATTCCAAAATCCAATAATGCAATTCCATCAGATGTTTTTAATATATTTCCAGGATGTGGATCTGCATGAAAATATCCATCAACAAATATTTGTTTTAAAAACACATTAAATATATCTCTAGCGAGTAGTTTTTTTTCTTCTTCCGGTCTTTTTTGTTTTAGATATTCAGTTAATTTCTTTCCTTCTACAAATTCCATTACAAGAACTTTATCAGTTGATAAATATTCATAAGGTAAAGGTATTTTTGTTTTTGTATTCTGAAAATTTTCATAAAACTTTTTTATACTCAACAATTCATTTTCATATTTTATTTCTTTTTCTGTATATTCTTTAAATGCTTCAATAATTTCAACTGCATTAATTACTTTTTTACCAGGAATTTTATCAATCAAATTAGCTAAGAACATCATCATATCTATATCGGTACTCAGCAATTCTTGTATTTCTGGTCTTTGTACTTTTATTGCAACTTTTTCACCAGTTTTTAATATTCCTTTATGTACTTGACCAATTGAAGCTGATGCTTCAGGAACAGAATTAATTTTTGAAAAAACGCTTGAGATCTTTTTTCCAGATTCTTTTTCCATAATCTTTTTTACTTGCGAGTATGGAAATGGTTTGACATGATCCTGTAACTTAGATAATTCATCACAGTATTTACTAGGAATTAAATCAGGTCTTAGACTTAAAATTTGTCCTAATTTTACAAATGATCCTCCTAACTCTTCAATCATCTCTCTAATTACTACAGGTTCTGTCTCTTTATCATTTTTAGGGCGCATACTTGTAAGTACAAAACCCATTTCATTTTTAATTAGAACTTGCGCTACCTGTTTGAATCTTTTCAGTTCTTTAATTTTCTCAGGAATCCTAAACATTTTCGCCTCTTTTTAAATTCCTTTTTTTTCAGATATTTAAATTCTTGTTTATTCAGTTTAGAATCTTCTAAATCTGAACCATTTTAATCTTCCTTGATTAGAAAGCAAATATCCCCCAATACCGAATAGAATTATTGCTAACAATATTTTCAACGCATCTATAATGTATTCAAAGATTAAAATTATTCCAAGAATAATAAGCACAATCCCAACTGCTTTTTTAATATACTTCAACGCATCCTGATCAAAATTTACCACTTCTATTTTTTTCATCTAACCACACCTCTATTTATTTTTTGTATATATTATTGCTTTATCTTTTACTATAACTGAATGTTCTGCTTGACTTACTAATCCTTGTGCTTTGTCAAGCAAAGGAGGGTGAGCATCTAGCATTCCAAGTTGGCTTAATTCTCTTAAGGCAATTGATGTTTTTGCAACTCCGAATTTTTTTGTTAACCATCTTGATGCAAATGGAAGTCCGTTGTATTTTTTTATTTCTTGCAATACTTGTCTAGCCATTGGACTTCTTACAGGCTTTTCATATCTAAGCGTGAATATTGTTGAAACCCCACTTTCATATACTATTCCTGCACCAGTTGTTGCAAAAGGTTCTATAGCAATAGTTTGGTTTTCTTTTAATTCTGTTATGTCTCCAGTTTCTACATTAGGGATTGTTGGCGCACCATGTATTCTATATCTTCCTACACCGTGTCCAGATAAGTTTCTTATTGGAGAAAATCCGTGACTCATTATTGTTTCTTGTATTGTTTTACCTAGTTCGCCTATTTGCACTCCAGGTCTTATTAATTTTAAAGCTTGAGCCAAAGCATCTTTTGATGCATTTACTAATTCAGTATTGTTTCCAAGATCTATTGTTCTTGCCGTATCTGCAATATAACCATTTATACTCGTCCCAACATCTAATTTTACTACGTCCCCTTCTTTTAGAAGAACATCTTCTTGGTCCGGGCAGAAATGTGCTGCAACATTATTAAGAGAAATTTGTGGTGGAAACGCAAGTTCTGCACCTTGACTTTTTATGAACTCTTCAATTTGATCTAAAATTAAGATCATACTTTGTCCTGGTTTTATTAGTTTCTCTCCAAAGTCCAAAGCATCACAAGCAATTCTTCCTGCCAACACGAATGAATCTAATTCTTCTTTTTGCATTTATTTACAGATTCAGTTTATCCTTAAATAATTTCTTGAAAAATGGATATTGATTTTTGATAATCAATTAACAACATTTTCAAATAATATGTATTCCAATATATATATCAGTATATTGATATACTATTTTTAGAAAGATATATAAATTTGAGAAAATACCAAGAGCTCTCAAAAAAGGCGAATACATTGACATTAATGACAGTTGATATAAACAAAAATGGAAAAACTCTTACACAAATTAAAGTAAGCTCTCAAAAGAAACCAAAAAAAGTTGAACGAGCGAAGAGCGATGGTCTTTCTACTTTTGAAAAACAAAAGAAAACAATGCAGTATGCAAAATATGAAGGAGCATTCAAATCTGCAAAATCTGGATTAACAAGCAGTTACATTGTTCCATTTGCATTAAGTTTTGGATTTACTCCAACTCTTGTTGCTTTGTTATCTTCTCTTCCACAATTATTTGGGGCTTCAGCTCAAGTTTTTTCTGAAAAGCTAAGTTCTTTTTTAAAAAATCGTCACAAAGTTCTTTATTATGCATCTACTTTTGAAGCTTTTAATTGGTTGATTATTTCTTTAATTGCATTGTTTGCAATAAATTATCCTGCTTTACTAATCATTCTTGTAATCTTGGACACTGTTTTTATGAATCTTCAATCTCCTATTTGGAATGCATTAATGGGAGACACAGTTCCAGGAAACAAACTTGGAAAATACTTCAGTGAAAGAAACGTAATAACTGGATTGTCAAGTTTCACACTCACACTTATTGCAGGGCTTATATTAAGTATGTTTTCTACTTTCTCTGGAACACTTGGGTTCTTTGTAATATTCATTGTTGCATTCATTTCAGGAACTATTGGTTCTAAATATCAAAGAAAGTTTTTTGATCCTAATCCTTCAGCCTACAAATCCGAGCCATATACACTTATTCAATTCATAAAGAATGCTAAAGAAAGTAATTTTGGCTCGTTTACTGTTTTTTATTCAATGTATAGATTTTCTGTTAATATTGCTTCTCCATTTTTCGCAATTTATATGTTAAGTGTGTTGAAGTTTGATTATTTTATCTTTACAATAATTACTGTTTCAGCTGCGATAAGTTCTTTTACTTCAATGAGATGGTGGGGAACTCTAATAGACAAATATGGTTCAAGGACGATATTCACTTTTACTTCATTAATAATTCCTTTAATTCCTCTTGCTTGGATTTTTACAAA
>PCYF01000048.1:0-2690 GCA_002762915.1 Candidatus Woesearchaeota archaeon CG10_big_fil_rev_8_21_14_0_10_32_9 | reverse complement strand
TTTAATTCCTCTTGCTTGGATTTTTACAAAAGATTGGCACATTTTGGCAGTCATTGAAATTTTTTCCGGGTTTTTTTGGGCAGGATTTAATCTAAGTTGTTCTACATTTATGTTAGAATCAGTTAAGTCTAAACAAAGAATCAAATTTTATGCTTATAACAACTTGATTGCTGGACTAAGCGTATTTGTTGGAACCATACTTGGAAGCATTCTTCTTTCTCTACCAGCAATTTTATTTTCATCAGCATATTTGTTTGTTTTCTTTATCTCAGGAGTTTTAAGATTTATAATTGCATTTAGTTTAAGCGCGAGGATTAAAGAGGAAAAAGTTGTTTCAATAAACTTCAAAGACAAGAACAATAGTTTCTTTAATAAATTCATCACTATAAGACCAAAAGAAGGTATTATTTTTGAAGCAATAGGCAATGAAAAATCTCCTCCAAAAAAAATTTTAAAGAACTCAAACCAAAAAACTAATAAAAAGAAGTGAATTAGCAAACATCATGTTAAGGTTCATTAAGAGAGAAATTGGAGATTTAGTAAAGTCTTGGTTGATAATAAGTTTCGCATTCGCCATTTTGATTTCAATTGAGGATATTTATGCTTTAAGACCTTCTTGGACTATGCTAATAGCTTTCGGCATTGCTTTGTTAACTGCAGGAATTGGTTTTTTACTACATGAACTCGGACACAAATTTGTTGCTCAGAAATTCAAATGTCACGCAGAATTTTTTTCAGACAACATGATGTTAGTTCTTGCAGTAATTATGAGTTTTTTCGGATTTATTTTCGCTGCACCAGGCGCAGTACATATACGTGGAACTATTAATAAAAGAGAAAATGGTTTGATTTCCGCAGCGGGACCTTTTATGAATATATTATTGAGTATTGCATTCTTACCCGGAATGTTTTTGTTCAAAGGTCTGCTTGGTAGTTTCTTTGCTTACGGATTTATGATCAACTCTTGGTTAGCTTTGTTTAACATGATTCCAGCAGGACAATTTGATGGAGCAAAAATTTATGCGTGGGATAAATTGATTTATGCCATAATGGCAATTACTTCTTTGGCATTTGTTATCTTTGGAATCTTTTTTTAAGACAATTTTTATAAACTGGATTTTATTCTTGTTATTATGAATTGTACAATTTGCAAAAGTAAGATTAATGAGACTTTTTTGAGAAAAATTATTGGAACGTATGTTAAAGACGACAAAGGTAAGAAACATGCTGTTTGTCAAAATTGTCAAGCTAAGTTAAGCATTGGCGAGATTAAAGAGAAATTGTAGATTAAAACAGAAAATAATACTATTCAACATATGCCTCTGTAGCATAGTAGCTGGTGCGTCTGCCTCGTAAGCAGAAGGTCGGGAGTGCAACTCTCCCCAGAGGCTTTTCACATTTCATCCAGAACTTGTATTCCGAGAAGATCTAAAGCGTTTCCAAGTACTGTTTTATAAGCATAAATTACTTGTGCACGATATTCTTCTTTTGTATCTCCCACTACCGTGCAATTTTCGTAAAATGAGTTGAATTGTTTTGCAACAGCAAAGGCATAATTTGCAATTTGAGATGGATCACTGTCTTTGTATGCTTTCATCAACACATCAGGATATTGAGAAAGTGTTTTTACAAGTTTTACTTCTTCTTTTGTCGGCTCTTCTTCAACAATCTTTTCTTTTTTCTTGAACTTTATTTTGTTCAAAATAGAGTTTGCTCTTGCGTATGTGTAAAGCATGTATGGTCCTGTTTCTCCTTCCATTAATACTATTTTTTCTGAATCAAATATCAAATCTCTTCTTCTGTAATTTTTCAAATCTCCGTACACTATTGCTGCGCGAGTAATAATCATAGTTCTTTTGTCTATCTCTTTTTTATCTAATTTAGAATTTTGTTCTACCATTTTTTCTATCTTTTCAGAAATAGAATCCCATATATCTATCATTTTATAGGATTTTCCCTGACGCGTGGAAAGTTTTTTTCCATCAGTTCCTAAGTATAATCCGTGACTTGCGTGTTCAAGATTCTTAGACCAAGTGTATCCCATTAGTTCTAGTATTTTGAAGAATTGTTTAAAGTGAAGTTCTTGTTCTGCGCCCACTTCATAAATAAGTTTTTCGAATTTGTATTTTTCTTGTCTAGAAATTGCTGCAGCTAAATCACGAGATGCATAAATTGTGGTGCCGTCCATTTTTTTTACAATGGATACTCCAAGATTATATTTTTCTAAGTCAACTATGTATGCACCTTGGCTTTCAACAACAAGTTTTTTCTTTTCTAGTTCTGAAAATACTTCTTCTGCTTTTTTGTTGAAATCTGATTCTGCTTGAACGTCATCAAATGTAACCCCAAGTAAATCATAAACGTGATCGAATTCTACAAGACTTAGTTCTTTGAATTGCTTCCAAATTTTAATGAGATCCTTATCTCCATTTTCTAGTTTTTTAAATATATCTCTAGATTCTTGTTCTATTTCTTCAGTCATGCTTGCATTTATTTTTACGTATAACTCTTGAAGATGTTGAATTGGATGTTCTTTGAGTTTTTTTTCATCACCATATTTTTGATAAGCATAAATAAGTTTGCCAAATTGAGTTCCCCAATCTCCTAAGTAATTTAATTTCTTAACAGAGAATCCCAACGCAGAATGTATTTTCGCGATTGAATTTCCTATCATTGTTGAACGAAGATGT
>PCYF01000032.1 GCA_002762915.1 Candidatus Woesearchaeota archaeon CG10_big_fil_rev_8_21_14_0_10_32_9 | reverse complement strand
CATTTGAACCATCTTCAGTAGTAGTTATTAGTGCTGGACAATCTCAAACAGTTTATTTGAGGGTGAGCGCAAATGACAACGCTGTAGCAGGAGACAAAGTTTTCAAAGTTGTTGTTAAAGCAGATGAAGTTTCAAAAGAAACAACAGTTGTTGCAAAGGTGAAAGACGATTCTGCTCAAGGTACTCCTTTGAAAGCAGTTTTAGAATGGGCATTAATAATACTTATTGTAGTATTAATCATCCTGGGAATAGTTCTTTTGGTTAACAAAATGAGAAACAATAAGGACGAAGAGGATGACGAACAAACCTATTACTAAATTTTTTTTCTTTTATTTTTTTTAATTATATTTAAAGAAGTTGAGAAACATGAGATTTACAAGAAAAACAGGAATTAGCATTTTTCTATTGCTATTTTTAATTGTTATAGGATCATTTGTTTCTGCAGAAGATACAATTACAATAAATCAATATGCGACTTATTCTGATTTTTATACTGGCGCATATGTTGCTCAACCAGATGTTTGTGTTTGTGGAAGTAAAATTGATACAATTTTTATTAAAAATACTGGATCATTTCATTCAATTTTTAATTTAACTTCAAATAATAAATATGTTACCTTGCCCTTTAGTTCAGTTGAGCTAGCTCCAAATCAAGAGATAACTGCGGATTTATTGCTTGCGGCTTCTTGTGATGCGAGTCAAGGATTAAGTGATTATATTATTACAATTTCTAATAATTATGGTAAAACTCAAGAGATTTCAAGAAGTTTAGAAGTTAATGAGTGTCAAACTATTTCTGCAGAATTATTTGCAAATAAAAATGAAATCAATCCATGCGGATCAGTTAATTATACTTTAAATATTACAAATCCTGCTCCTTTTACAGAGAATTATGTTATTAGTCCTTTAATCTTTTCAGAGTTTTTTTCCTATCCTGAATACGTTTTGAGTTTGCAACCAGGACAATCAGGATTTGTTCAGACAACTTTCAACCCGTCTTGCGATATTTATGGTAATAAATCTCTGTCTTTTGAAATTTATGCTGAAAAGTCTGGATTAAAAGCAGAATTAACTCACAATTTAAATATTAAACAAAATTATTCATTTGACATTTATGGTGGAGAAAGTGCAGATCTTTGTCAGTATACTTACTCAGGTAAAACTGTTGTTGTTAAGAACACCGCAGGAATTCCTATGAATTACTCGTTAACTTTGATTAATGCACCTATTTTTGCATCATTAAATCAATCATATTTAGAAGTATTACCTGGCCAAAATAAATCAGTGTATCTTAATCTGGAACCTGGTGATGGGAGCAAAGGACTACATTCTTTCGAACTAGAAATAAAAACAACTGTTGGAGATACAAGTTTAATTGTACCTATCAATATGTCTGTATCTGAGTGTTATGATGTTTCATTAAAAATAATTAATCCATTCAAAACATGTGCTGGAGATAGCAGTTTTGATATGGAAATTATAAATAATGGAAAATATGATGAAACAGTTTTATTAGCTTCTAATGAAGAAAGAATTGTTGTATCTCAAAAAGAAGTGTCCGTAGCCTCTGGAGAAACAAAAACAATTAGTTTAACTTCATCAGTTATTGAAAATGAATCAAAAGTTCTAATTCCATTTACGATTAGCGCAACATTAAAAGATAGGTCAACGTGGCTTTCTTGGCAGGACAATGCACAACTTGAGGTTTATGAACAACACACATGCACTTATCCTTCAGCTCACGAAAATAAAGTTTATGCAAGATATAACTCAACAAGCAAAAATATAAGTTTCACAAATGAAGGTTTAGAATCAACAACTTACTTGATAAATTATGCTGGTTCTTCTTGGATAAATATTTCAGATAAAGAGCTTACGTTGTTGCCTGGAGAAACAGGAGATGTAACACTTAATCTTTATGCAGATTCTTCAGAAGTTCAAAAGACATATTATTTTGATATTAATTTAACTTCAAAAACAAATAATGTTTCTTACACTAAATCATATGAGTTAATAATGACTAATGTTCCTTTTACTGAGAAATTATTTGCATATTTGATAAGTACAACTTGCACATTTGTTTCAGCAGTATTGATAATTCTGTTAATTTTAGCAATTATCTTTTTGTGTGTTGCAAGAACTGTAAAGTTGGGAGTATCAGGACAATTTAGAATAGTTTTGGGAGTATTAATTTTATTAGTTGTGTTGGTAACCTTGTTTGTTTTCGGTGTTCCTAAGTCTATTTATCCGGCTTTAGATAATGATAAAGTTGACAATCCTTTGTATTTAATTTGGTATCAAGATCATTCATTTTCACTAGATCTTTCTAAATATTTCGCAGATCCAGACGGGGATGTTTTGAATTTTTCAGTTCAAGAAATGCCTAATAATATGACTGTGTCAGTTAAAGGAGTTATTGTTAGTTTTGAACCAGATGCTGGATGGAATGGAACGGCCAGAGCTAAATTCTCTGCAGTTGATGAAGGTGGAGACGAAGTTATTTCTCCTAGTTTTGATATAGAGGTAGTAGCATACGATAAGTTATCTTTAGAAGAGATTTATTTTAAATATTGTCCTTATATTAATGCAGTTTTGTTAATAATACTATTACTTTTACTTATTTTTCTTCCAGGAAAAAACAAAAAAGAGAAAAAAGTCGTTAGAAAGAAACCTGGAAAAGTTTCATTAACTAAAGTGAAAAGAGAAAAAGGCTATCTTTATTTTGTAGATAAAGAAGGAGATATTTCTAGAACAAAAGTTAAGAAAAATAAAAAATAATTTTTAATAAAGATTTATTTTGTTAATCCAAGTTTGTTTAAAGAATCTTTATATTTCTTGAAGTCTTCGCTGTTTTTGAAAGCAGTTATTTGTTCAGGTGGTAATTTCTCTAACCATCTGTGTAGAATTTTTATTGTTTCTTTTATTTCTTCAGTTTGATCAGGTTCTTCTTCTTGCATTTCTTGATATTCATCTTCAACCTTTGTGAAAAACAATTTTCTGACGAACTTCTTCACAGAGCCTTCTTTTCTTGGTTGTTGTTCATCTTCATAGAAGTCTTCTTCCTGCGGTTCTTGCATCTCAGTTTCTTTCATTTGTACTTCTTGCCTCATTTTTTGTTCTTTGTTGATCTTTTGTTGTATTTCCTCGTCAGAAGGAATTCTTCTTCTAAGGAAGTCAAATATCATCTTTTTACCTTCTTCCTTATCTGATGAGGTATAATTTGGTTTTTTTATGTTTTTGATTATATCTTTATAGATTGGTTTTGCAAATCTTCTTTTTTCTATATATTTGTCTAAATCATCATTGAAATCAAGTTTACTGATGTTAATCACCCTCTAACGTTATAATTTTGTAATTCGGTCTGTAATATATAAAAGTTTCTTTTAACATAGATTTTTGAGTTATTTATCTTCCATATTGTAAATATGTTCTTTCTATTCGACATGTTCTGTTTGTAGATGCTTAAAGAAGATATATGGGGACATGGGGATTTGGACCCCAATCGTCCGCTCTGGAGGCGGAAATACTAGCCAGGTTGTACTATGTCCCCGTTTTTAATAAGAACTTATATTTAATTTAAAAAGCTTTGGTCATATACCTAAAATTATTTATACTTACTCTGACATGACTTCTAATAGGGGGATGGCTGAACAATTTAACGTCAAAGAGTTGGCAGTGAAGTTAAAGGCAGAGTTAGGGCTGTTAAGTCCTCGTAATCAAGAAGATTTTGGAATATTTTTTAACTCCGCATACGAACATTATTCTGAACTTTTACCAAGTTATGTGAGAAGAAATGTATCTTTTTTGTTAGATTCTTTATTTATAACAATAAGTCATTCGACAGATCCTGTGAAAAATCCGACAGGATTTGGTTTAGCGCTTGGTAGTTTTGTCGGTCTTTTGGAAAAATTAAAACATCCTGAAGTTACTAAAGCTATTTTTTCTAATGCGCAAGCTACAAAATTCTTTAGAAATTCTTTAAGTGCATTTAGTTCTGTAAAGAAATTTGATCGAGAGTTACTTAAGCCATTGCTTGAACAAATTGATACAACTCTTTTAGAAGGAGAGGAATTGAGAGAATATAATGAGAACACTAAAATTTGATTTATTTATTATTAATAATTTCTACAACATCACATTGTTTTAGTAAATGTTCTTTTCCGACAGTTCTTTTTGTTTTCACATCTATTGCTCTAATAAATTTATCTCCAAGATCCGTGTGAATTTTGTATGCAAAATCCAAAGCGGTGCTTCCATCTTTAAGTAAGAAGCAATCAGGGAGAACATTTCCGTGTTGATCTTCTAATTTATTTACTCCTCCTGGAAATATGCAAATATATTTCATGACGTCTAGCACAACTTTGTTTAAAACTTCTTGCACTCCTGTTCCAAATTCCTGTTTTTGCAATATGTTTGTTTTTATGAAGTCTATGGCATTTTTTTGTTTTTCATTTAACTGTCCTTGAATCTCAAAATCTTTTTCTCCAGGAAGATATTTGATCATTTTGTGTTTTGCTGCTTCTTTTAATGCAAGTTCAGATTCTGAAGAACAAGGGATTATTGTTAGTTCTTTAAATTGTTCTTTTAATTTAAGATAATTTTCTTGTGCACCTTTGACATCTATTTTATTTGCAGCAATTATCATTGGTTTAGTTTTTTTTCTTAGCTCTCTTGAAAACATCAGCAAGTCTTGCTCTGACCAGGTTAGTAAAGTTTTTTCTGCCAAGTTTATTTCTTTTAGTATTTCCTTAATCATGTCTTCAGTGCTGCCTAATCCAGAAAATTGTTTGTGTAATGCTTTAACTGCATCTCCATGTGTTTGTGTTACTGCTCTAGAGAATTTTTCCCAAACTTTTTTTAGAATTCCAAGATACCAGAAATCTAATTCTGTTTCTAAAAATTTTATATCTTCTGCAGGATCTCTTGTTCCAGGAAGAACCGGTTCTCCTTTTTCATTTGTGCTACCTGACACATCTATAACGTGTATCAATGCATCTGCCTGATTAAGATCATTTAGAAATTCTAATCCCATACCTTTACCTTCATGAGCTCCAGGAACTAATCCTGCTACATCTATAATATTTATTGGAATAAATCTATTGTGTTCTACGCAATATCCAGTTCTCGGATTACATTGTCTTCCGAAGAATTTATCTGCACAGGCTATTTTCAAGAAGCCTATTCCTGTGTTTGGTTTGATTGTTGCGAAGGGATAATTTGCTATTTCAACATCTGCGAGAGTGCTGGCTTTAAAGAATGTACTTTTACCAACGTTTGCTTTTCCAACAACTCCTATTATCATATGTTTAGAAATTAGTTGGTTTTTAAAAAGTTAATCTCTACATTTTATGAAAAACTATTTAAATAAGAATTGAGAGTATTTCATATAGAATCTAAAAGGAGGTCGAGTATGGCTAAAAAGAAAATAACGAAAAAGGTAAATCACAAGGTAACTCATAAAACTGAAGGTGCACATAAACTTACGCATAAATGTTCTAATTGTGGATGTTCTCCTTGTACATGTTGTAATTGGAATCACAAAAATACTTGGATAATTCTGCCATTAAGATTTGCTCTAGGAATGATGTTCTTAGTTGCAGGTTTACAAAAATTAACAGGATTGATAGGAGGCTCAACTCAAACTATAAGTTTCTTTACAAGTATAGGAATTCCTGCTGCAGGATTTTCTGCATGGTTAGTTGCATGGATTGAAACAGTGGGCGGAATCTTCTTAATTTTGGGCTTGTTCAATTTATGGTCAGGTCTGGTGCTTGGAATAATTATGCTAGTTGCACTATTAACAACAACTGTCAGTCCTTGGGATTGGGGCGGTTTAACTAAACATCTAGTTTACATAACTTCCTTGTTTGTTATTATGTTTAACAAGATCGAGTGGACAATTTTCTCTGGTTGGAGAAAATAATTCTCCTTTTTTTTTCTTTTTTTTCTATAAATATTTAAATTAGAGAATTCTTTTTTTTCTAATGGTTAAGATTTGGTATTCTGTTCAAGGAGATGGAATGGGTCATGCCGCTAGAAGTCATTCTATAATGCAGCATTTGAGTAAAGAACACGAGTTGTTTATAACCACTACGCAGATTAAACCATACAATTTTTTAAAATCAAAATATGGTGATTGTGTGCATTTAATTGAAGGGGACATTTTGGCTTATGAAGACAACGAAGTAAAGTTTGCTAAGATGTTGAAAGATTTTTTTAAGACTTTGCCTAAGAAATCCAAGAATAATTTCTTTACTCTGATTAAACTAGTTCATAAATATAACCCGGATATTATTATTTCTGATTTTGAACCTGCCGCGGATTATTTTTCAAAGTTGTTTAAAATTCCGAGCGTCAGCATTGATAATGTGCACATTTTATCAGAATGCAAAGTTAAATTTGCTAGTGGTTCAAAACACAAAATAGCTTCTGCAAGAACCGTAATAAAGGCATTACATCCAAAAACAGACTATTTTATTATACCTTCTTTTGCAGACGTTATAATAAAAAAACCCAAAACTACGTTTCTTGTTAAACCAATTTTAAGAGAAGAAGTTTTTTCAATTAAATCGACACAAAAAGATTTTGTGCTTGTTTATCAGACAACAGACACAAACAAAAAAATGCTATCTGTTTTGAAAAATACAAAAAATAACTACAAGATTTACGGTATGGGAATACAACCGAAAGATAAGAATTTAGAATTTTTTGAATTTAATGATAGAGTTTTTTTAAAACATCTTAGCGAGGCAAAATATGTGGTTGTTAATGGGGGATTTACAGTTATTTCCGAGGCTATTTATCTGAAAAAACCTATTCTTGCTGTTCCTATTAAAAAACAATATGAACAGGAATTTAATGGATTTTCTTTGCGAGATAGAGGATTTGGAGATTATTCATTTGATTTAATTAATTTTGATTTTGATGAGTTTGAAAAAAAACTCCCTTTTTATAGAGATAATTTGCAAAAATATGGTTTGTGGACAAATGATAGAGTTTTTGTTTTATTAGATAAATTAATAAATAAGATGATCAAGAATAAACCTAACTACAAGGTTATTGATCTTTTGATAAAAAATGAAGTCTAAGCCAAAAGCATGGGTAATGTCTGCTGACATGGGTTATGGTCACCAAAGAGCGGCATATCCTTTGAAAGATATTGCGACTGAACGAATAATTAATTCTAATAGTGACAAAATTGTTTCAAAAGAGGATAAAAAGACATGGATTAAAGCCAGAGCTTTTTATGAGTGGATTTCTAGAATGAATGAAATTCCTGTTTTAGGTAGATTCTTGTTTTGGTTGTTTAATAGATTACAAGAAATAAAACCTTATTATCCATTTAGAGATGCGTCTACGCCCAACTCATCGGTTAAGTTTCTTCATAGAAAAATAGCTAAAGGTTTTGGAAAAAGTTTGTTGGCATATGTATCTAAAGAACGTGCACCTATTGTCTCAACGTTTTATATTCCTGCTTTAGTTGCAGATTATCATCATTTGCCCGCGGTTTATTGTGTTATTTGTGACTCGGATATTAATAGAATTTGGGTAGCGAAGGATCCGAAGAAATCCAAGATAAATTATTTTGTTCCGTGTATTCATGCATATAATCGTTTGCTGTCTTATGGCGTGGCCGAAAAACAATTATTTCTTACAGGATTTCCTCTTCCTAAAGAAAACATAGGTGGAGAAAGTTCTCCCATTACTAAAAAAGTTCTTGCTAGGAGATTAGTTAATTTAGATCCTCAGAAAAAATTTTTATCCTCTCATAAATCTTCAATTAAACAAGGTTTAGGAAAATATTTTATTTTTGGTGCAAAACCAAAACCTATAACTCTGATGTTTGTTGTTGGTGGTGCTGGTGCGCAATCAGACATAGGTTTTGAATTATTAAAATCTTTAAAACATAAATTGCTTGATAACAAAATTTCTATTTGTATTGTTGTTGGAACACACATAGGTTTGAAGGATCAGTTTTCTGTTTTCATAGATGAAATAGGTTTAAAGAGTAGATTAGATAAGAACTTAACAATTCTTGCAGAGTTAACTAAGAAGGATTATTTTGCTAAGTTTAATGAGCAATTAAACAAGACGGATATTTTATGGACTAAACCAAGCGAATTAAGTTTTTATTCTGGTTTGGGAGTTCCTATTATTATGGCTCCTCCTCTTGGTGCTCAAGAATACTGGAACAGGAAGTGGTTGTTTGAAATTGGTGCGGGTTCAGATCAAGAAGCGCCCGAGTACGTTTCTGAATGGTTATTTGAAAAATTAAATGATGGTCGTCTTGCTAGAAAGGCGTGGAATGGTTTTTTAAATGCTCCTCGCTTGGGCACATACAATATTGAGAAAATTCTTAAAAATCATGGGAAAGAATAGGAATATTTATATGAGTATTTTTGTTTCTCTAGTTTATGCAACAGATTTGGATTAAGAAATATTTTCCGACAAAAAAAGAAGAGTTATTTGGAAATAGCGAATCATACGAGTCAGTAAAAGAGTTTGTACAAAATTATTCTAAAAAAAGTAAGCCTTTGTTTATTTATGGCGGTGTAGGTAATGGTAAAACTAGTGCGGTTTATTCTGTTGCTAATGAACTAGGATACGAATTAGTTGAATTAAATGCATCAGATTCTAGAAGCTCCTCAAGCATTTCTGAACTTTTATCAGGAGTATTAAATCAAGGCTCTTTGTTTGGAGCAAGTAAGTTGATATTGATTGATGAGCTAGACGGATTATCTGGAACTAAAGATCGCGGCGCTGTTCCTTTGATTGCAAAATCTATTGTTTCTAGTAAGTATCCTGTTGTTCTTGTTTCGCAAGATGCTTATGAGGATAAATTAAAACCTCTTAGGAAAATTTCTGAGTTGGTTGAATTTTTACCTTTGTCTTCTGAAGAAATTTATTCTCTTTTGAAAAATATTTGTGTTTCTGAAAATGTTTCTTTTGAGGAGGATGCTCTTCAGCAAATTGCTAGAATTAGTGGAGGAGATGCTCGTGCGGCTGTGAACGATTTGCAATCAGTTGCATCTTTAGGAAAAATTTCAAAAGAAAGTGTGTCTTTTATTGGAGAAAGAAATACTACAAAAAAAATTGAGAATGCTTTGACTAGAATTTTCAAAACTACAGATATTTCTGTAGCGCTTCCTGCATTTGATGATGTAAATGAAGATCTTGATCAGATTTTTTTATGGGTTGAAGAAAATCTTCCTAAAGAATATCTTGATCCTGAACATTTGGTTTTTGCTTTTGATAATGTTTCTCTAGCAGATGTATTTCGTGGAAGAATTAGGCGTTGGCAGTATTATCGTTTCTATGTTTATTGTTATAATTTGATGACTGCAGGAATTGCTTTAGCCAAAGATAAAAAATATTCATCTAAAATTAAATATTCTCCAACTTCTCGTTTATTGAAGATTTGGATTTATAATAATGCGAATGCTAAAAAGAAAAGTATTGCTCAGAAAGTTGCTTCTAAAACGCACACCAGTCAAAAAAGTGCTTTTAGTTCTGTTGTTCCTTTTTTACAAGTTATTTTTAAAAATGATAAAGTTCTTTCGGATAAATTCTCGAAGGAGTTTGACTTGGTTGAAGAAGAGATAAATTGGTTGAAGACAAAATGAATAGTTAAACACTACTCCTGAGTAGTTAAATTAGAAATATTTATAAATGCGGCTTGATTTTTTCTTTTATGGACATAAAAAATTGGTTAGCTGTAGGAATGCTTTCTTTACCTCTCGTATTAGGGAGCTGTAAAAATGATCCTGATGAACAGCTAATTGCGGATTTGAAAGAACACAAGTATTCATATTCTAAAATAGATGTATTGGAAGATTCGCTCAAGTCTAGAATATTTGAAAATATATTGCATCTAACAAGAAATCATAATGTGGTTGCAACACCTTATGAAAGTTTTTATAAGTCTGATGATACGACGCAAGCTGAGCTCTATGCAAGAAATATTGTTTTTATGAATACGTTTAGCGAAGCTGCAGATTATTTAAAAACATTAAAAAGTTTAAATTCTGATTTGTATGGTGTAGAACCAACGTTAAAAAAACATTTGGAACTAATTAGTTTAAGAGAATTGTCGACTGCTGAGTCTGTGCGAGATTTTTATTTTACTGCAGGACAAGTAGATGTTCAAGATACTAATAAAATTAGTTTAGATCCTGATGATTATTCTAAGGGCACTCTTGTTCATGAATTAGGACATCTTTATGCAAATCATCTTGATAGTTGTTTTTTTAATGAATGGAATAAACTTGTTGACACAACTGGATATAAAAGACACAATATTGTAGAAGATTTTCCTTCGGATGGATTTATAAGAGAGTATGGTTCAAAAGGTCCGCACAGACACGTATCTTTTAATGGTCAATCTAGATGGCATGAAGATATAGCAACTTATGTTGAAGAAGCGTATGCTGAAGATTTTGGAAATTTTAGATTTGTTGATACAACAGATAAAAGATATGATTCTAAACTTAATTTGTTAAGAAAAGAAGGGTTCCTTTCCGATAAAAAATATTCTGAAATAAAAAAAGTATTGGGAAAAGATTTTGTGTATTAATCAGTTCATATAAGCTTTAGTTACAATTACATCTTCTTCTGGCCAGTCTTGCATTCCGTTTTTTGTAGTTGTTGAAACTTGTTCAATTTTTTGAACTACATCTAGTCCAGATACTACTTTTCCGAATACTGCATAACCATCAGCTCCTGCGCCATAGTTTAAAAAATCATTATTTGCTGTGTTAATGAAGAATTGTGCTGTTGCTGAGTTTGGATCAGATGTTCTTGCCATCGCGATTGTTCCTAAGTTATTTTTTAAGCCGTTATCGCTCTCAATTTTTATAGGATCTCTTACAGCTTTCTGTTTTCCGTCGATAGTAAATCCGCCGCCTTGTATCATAAATCCTTCTATTACTCTGTGAAATACTGTTCCGTCGTATTGTCCATCGTTAACATATTGTACAAAATTTTCAACGGTTATTGGTGCCGCTGTTCTGTTTAATTTAATTTCAATTGTTCCTTTGTTTGTTTCAAAAACTGCTGTTTCATTCATAGTTTCACCTTTATTGCAACTAGTTATTAAGAATAAAGAAAATAATAAAAATAAAATAAATAAGCTTCGCTTCATTTTTACAAGTCAGCACTTGACAAAATTTGCATATTTCCTGCGCCTTTTACTTTGGAGTCCATTGCAATCATGAAGTTCACGTTTGCTCTTTCTCCAGTATTTGCAAGATCTTTTTCTACAATGCCATCAAATACTACTGCGTAAATTCCGCTAGCTAGACTTTTTATTGTGCTTTGTAATTCTGTTACTGGAACTTTTCCTAAGATGCTTAATTTTTCATCAAGGATATATGCTCCTCGAGTTCCTATTAAGTCTTCTAACATCGATGAGAATTTTTTCTTCTCTTCTTCTGTTGGAAGTTTTCCTCTTTTTACAGGTGCACTTTGTGGTTTTGGAGAAGTTAAAGGTTTTTTGTTGTTATTTGCGTTTGCTTGCTGTTCTTTTCTGTCTTCTCTTTGCTGTTGCATAGGAGATTTTTGATGTCCCCCATTAAGTCCTACTCCGAGATCCATTCTTGCTTGTTCTGCAGTTATTTTTGATCTTAGTGCTTTGTGTATTTCTTTTTTAGTAATTTCTTCTACTTCTTTTCCGTCAGGAGCTCTTGTTACGTAGTCTATTTCTGTGGTTGCTAATAATTCTTGGATTATTAGATTTCCACCTCTATCTCCATCTGTGAATACTGTTACTGTTTTTTCTTTTCCAAGATCAATTATAGTTTGTGGAACGCTTGTTCCGTTCATTGCTATTGCGTTTTTGAATCCGTGTTTTAGCAAGTTTAGAACGTCTGCTCTTCCTTCAACTAAAATTATTTCATCACTGTCATCTATTGCAGGTCCTGCTGCTAGTTTTTCTCTTCCGTATTCTACGATTTCCATAACTCTTACTGATGCAGCTACTTCGTCG
>PCYF01000026.1:13568-13710 GCA_002762915.1 Candidatus Woesearchaeota archaeon CG10_big_fil_rev_8_21_14_0_10_32_9 | reverse complement strand
GAGTTGGAAGCTTATACTTGGGTAATGTTGATAGCGGTTCGCTAAAGTCGAGTTCATCTAATTTAAACGGAATTAATAGACGAACAATGTATTTAAGTAATGGCGCGGAAATATGGGATATGTCTGGAAACGCTAAAGAATG
>PCYF01000026.1:0-13561 GCA_002762915.1 Candidatus Woesearchaeota archaeon CG10_big_fil_rev_8_21_14_0_10_32_9 | reverse complement strand
ATATTTGGTGATGGAAGTTCCTTAAATTCAGGAAATATATGTGGAACATCGGGTTGGTACGGGTATGTTGAAGATCAATCTGCTTATGCTTGTGTTTGGGACTTAGGATTTAGTAAATCTAATTCTGTAGATAAAAGATTAGAACTAGGTCCGGTAGGAAATTATGATGCAAATAATGGCGTCGGAAGAATATATTCAACAACGCTATACAACGTTGTTTTATTAAGAGGAGGACATTATATTAACGGATTAGATGCAGGAATTTTTTCAGCAGATGTTGGGGGCAGAGGATATTGGACTGCGGGATCTTGGGGTTTTAGATGCACTGCAAATACAATATAACTAATAAGATGTTTTTATGATTATGAAAATTCTTTCAGGATGCATAGTTCTCAATGAGAAAAAAGAAATATTCTTGCTTTGGAGAAATAAGCATTCTTGGTATGAAACTCCTGGAGGAAAAATAGATCCTGAAGAATGCTTTGATGTTAAAAATCCTACAATCCCTGAGTTGCAACATGCAGCAATACGAGAATTAAATGAAGAAGTAAAAGGAATAACCTGCATACGAGAAATAAAATACTTTGGTTCTGTAAATTTTCAAATTCCTGACAAAAGAGAAGCAACTGCGCACAAATTCATTGTTTATGTTGAAGGAAATCTTTCTCCAAATGAAGATATTTTTGATGCGAAAAAATCAAGATTCTTTTCTATCTCAGAATTAAAAAAACAACCACTTTCTCGCGATTTGAGTTTATTGCTCGAAAAAATACAATTAGAGCTAAATTTGTAAATTGAAATTTTGTGCATAATTTGTGGCGAATATATTGTTTATTAAATATAAAAAGGGAGAAATCAAAGAATAAGATTTATAAATAAAACTTCTTTCCTCAAGAATTATGGTTAATCACAAAATAAAGTCAAATACTTTCAGAGAAAAACAAGTAAAGACTGTAAACGGAACAAAAAAAGTCTACTTACGAAGAAAACCAAGATTAGGTGTGTGCTCAGTTACAGGACAGACTTTGAAAGGAGTTCCAAGAGAATTACCAGTTAAAATGCAAAATATGCCTAAAACATCCAAGAGACCACAAAGACCTTTTGGTGGCGTATTATCTTCACAAGCTTCACGAGAAGAGCTTAAGAAAAGAGTAAGAACAACCAAATTATAATCCTACTATATGCGGCGACGTTTATAGGGTTCTAAAAGGATTTGGTATTTAGGAGGAAACAAAAATGTACGAAATAGGAAGAATATGTCTAAAAATAGCAGGAAGAGACGCAAATAACATGTGCGTTGTAGTCGATAAAATTAATGATTCAACAGTATTAATAGACGGTCAAACGAGAAGAAAAAATTGTAATGTTAAACATTTAGAACCAACAACCAAAATTGTAAAGCTTGCTAAAGGCGCTTCACACGACGAAGTTAAGAAGGCTTTGAAAACACTTAATATTGAGGTTGTCGACAAGAAGTCAAAAAAACCTACTGAAAGACCTAAACAAGCTAAAGTTGTTAAGGTTAAGCCTGTTAAAACTGCTTCAAAACAAGCAAAACCTGCTGTTTCGAAGAAGAAGCCTTCAGAGGAGTAAATCTAATTATAACATCTTTTTTTCTTATTTTCTCACTTTATAATGACAACACACAGTAAAGTTTATAAATAATGTTTCATTTCTTATTGTAATCAAATTCAAGGTGATACTATAAATGATTGTACAAAAAGATTTTTTGGGAAAACTCAAAGATTTCGGAATTAATAGTTATGAAGCTAAGATTTGGACGGCTTTGTTGTCTAGAGGTGTTAGTACTGCAGGAGAACTTAGCGACATTGCTAACGTACCAAGAAGCAGATCATACGACGTTCTAGAATCCCTAGAAAAAAAAGGATTCGTAATCATGAAAATTGGCAAACCAATCAAATACATAGCAGTACCGCCAAAAGAAGTCGTAGAAAGAGTCAAAAGAAACATCAAGGACGATGCTGACAAAACCATCACTATGATAGATGAGCTAAAAGACTCAGATGTTCTAAACGATCTTGTAAACTTACATCAAAAAGGTGTAGAAATCATTGATCCTGCAGACAGATCGGGAATAGTAAAAGGCAGAGATAATCTATATGACCACATAAATATGATGATAAGAGACGCACAAGAAACAATAATAATTGCAACAACCGAAGAAGGATTGAAAAGAAAAGCAGACCAACTTCTAAAAGCACTTAAAAAAGCAAAAGAAAGAGGAGTAAAAATAAAAATATCTGCTCCAATAAAAAAAGAAACAGAAGAAATCAAAGAATTAAGAAAAATAGCAGATGTTCAAGACTTAGGATTAAATGCAAGATTTTGTATTGTTGATCAAGAAGCAGTAATGTTTATGCTAGCGCATGACCAAGATGTACATCAATCATATGATATAGGAATCTGGGTAAGCACAGAATTCTTTGCACAAGCACTAACTCAATTATTTGATTTGGCTTGGAAAGCAATAAAAGTCAAAGCATAAAATGCTTAGCACAACATACAAAACTCAAATAGCTGAAGCGGCTTCAGATCCTATGAAGTCCTATTGTGAAGCAGAAAAAGCTTTAAAAAATCTCTCCTCGTTAACAAAAACCTTTAAAAGATTTCTGCATAAAATTATAACTAATGATACATCAGAAATGAATAAAGACCTAGAAACAATTACTGAATATTTATCAAAAACGCAAAATCTAGGGAGCATTATAAAGGAAGACCCAGAAATACTAAATGTGGCTCAAAATAGAGATTATTACTTTGCGGGAAAACTTTTTGACATGAATGTATATTCAAAGTATGCGCTTCCAATACTTACAAATAAGACAATATTAAAAAGAAATATTCAAAAATATGGCGGATTTCTTTTGAAAGCATACGTTTCTAAAATTGTTGAAGATAAACAATAAGTATTTTAAGAAAATAACATTTCTACTAATATGATAACCGAAGCTAATTATAGAATTGTTGGAACAAGTCACATTTCTCCAGAATCCAAACAAAAAATAAAACAAACATTTGCAGAATTCAAACCAACAATAATCGCGATAGAATTAGATAAACAAAGATTTCATGCTATAACAAGTAAAAACACACAAAGACTTGGAATAGGCGCTATAAGACAAATAGGCTTGACAGGGTATCTGTTTGCAGTGATCGGACGCGCATTACAAAAGAAACTGGGTAATCTGGTTGGAATGAATCCGGGAGAAGAAATGTTGCTGGGGGCAACTTTAGCTAAAAATAATAATTTAAAACTCGCTTTAATAGATCAAGAAGCATCAATCACTCTTCGTAATATGAGTAAAAAAGTTAAATTCTCAGAAAAAATGAAAATAGTGCTAGACGTTTTGCTATCGCCATTTTCAAAACAAAAAATAAAAATAGATATTTCAAAAGTTCCAGCACAAGAATTAGTAGATCAATTATTAGAACAAATGAAACACCGATACAAAGGACTATACAAAGTTCTTTTAGATGATAGAAATAAATACATGGCGAGAAGAATATACGAAGCCATAAAACAAGATCCGAACACTAAAATCTTGGCGATCGTTGGTGCAGGACACACAGAAGGAATAAAGAAATACTTGAACAATTTAATTGCTTCTAATGTTTACTAAAGAACATTTATCAAGATCAAAAACTTCTTTGACAGTTATTAGAATTGCATTACTAACTTTGTATTCTTTGTTATTTTTTACGCTCAAATCAAAATATTTACCAGAAGAAAATATTTCTACAGTTCCTTTAATTCTGAAATATCCTCCAATCACGCAAATTTTATTATTTTCTTTTAGATTTTTTAAAGTTGTGTTCATCTGACAATTAGCAACTAACAATTTATTTTCTATTAGTCCAAGAGAGAGAACTATGTTTGCGTGAGGAATTCCTTTTTTTGATGAGGTTGACAACATGAGTTCTTTTCCTTTGGCAAAATTAGATTTCCAAGTCATTCTCACTAAAATTCTCTTCAAGTATTAATTGTTTGTGATTTAAAACAGCAAATTTTTAAAGTAAAAACAAAATAAGGAGTGTATGAATCTATTAAAACATGCCTGGAAAAGCGCATTTACTTTTTCAGATCAAGAGTTGAAAAACTTCTTTTTTATAGTTGTATTCAGCGGATTCATACTGTCATTTAGAAGATGGGGAACAGATTCTTTTGATTCTAGCGCGGGTTTAATTAATTTTATAGTCTTTTCATTAATCTTTCTGATTATTTACTCATTATTTATTGCTGCACAAAAATTCTTAGCAGGATACTTAGGTTATGATTGTAAGTATAGTCTGTGGCACTTCGGACCTGCAATAGGAATATTTTTAACATTTGTATCTTATGGTTGGATTCCATTTTTGTATTTAGGTTCAATTGATTTAAAAGAAAATATGCGCCTAAGATTAGGAACGTATAGACCTTATGTTCATATTAAAGATCTCATGTGGGTAGGAATTGCAGGGCCATTAATGCTGTTGCTGTTGCTCATCATAATTTTACAACCGCTTTATTTCTTAACCCAAAGCACACTAGTTTTGGATTTCATAATGTCAATAAGTTGGATTCTAATATTTACTTCGTTGCCTTTACCTAAAACAAATGGAATAAATGTTCTTTTGTATTCAAGAAAAGTCTGGTCATTTTATTTTTTCTTTAGTTTACTAACTTTCTTTTTAGTAAGATCAATGAATATCTATGCTTATGTTATTGTTGCTGTAATTGCTTTGTTGCTAGTGTGGGTTGTTAAGAAATTTATTACAGATAAATATTTGTAAAAATTTATTTATGCAATAAGACAGAACGCTCCTTTCTGAAATAAATAAAATGCAGCAACATATGTAAAGAAAGTAATAGGTAAAATAATCATAAATAACATGTATGCACCTACAGTAAAATCTAGAATGCTTGCAAAGTCTCCTTTGAACATAAAGCCTTTTGCAAGAAGATAAACTGCAAAAGTAAGAAACAATCTCAAGCCAATAAGATCGTATTGAAATAGGATTATTGCTATTCCAGTTATTAAATCAAGTGTTCCAAGCAGTTTAACGAAAACCATAGATAAAGAAACAATCAAACAATTAAATAATTTCTTACAAAATTCAACTTTCTCCTCGAGAAAAACAAAAGATTTATATACTAGACTTCCCAGGATTCTCTATAAATAAACCTAGAAATAGGGGGTGTACAAGAAAATGGCTCAAAAAGTTGCAAAGGTAGGAGTAAAGAAAGAAAGTGGATATCTTTACTTCGTAGACAAACAAGGCGACGTCTCAAGAGCAAAGATGGCTAGAGGCGGCGGAAAGAAAGGAAAGAAATCAAAACCAGAAAAAGTTGCTAAAGTCGGCGCTAAAAAAGAATCAGGATACTTATACTTCGTCGATAAAGCTGGAGATATCTCTCGAGCTAAGATGGCAAGAGGAAGAAAGTAAATTTCTTCTTTTTTCTTTTTTTTCAAATATTAATTATCTATATGGAAAATAATTGTTTTCTCTTTTAAAAAACTTATATAAATTGAACGTCTTTACCAAGCGTATAATGCCTGAAATCAAACGACAAACCGCATACAAGTGTACTATAAATCAAATTCTTACAGGAGAGTATGTACAGAAAACAGGATGGGATCCCAACTATATAGAATTAGGACAACTACAAATCTCCCGAGTAAACATAATTGCAGCAGTAGTATCCAAAGAAGACAATACCATTTTTGTAGACGATAGTACTGGAAAGATTTCAATTATGCTATTTAACGAAACAGCGGATGCAACAAAAATAAATGTAGGAGATGTAATTATAATTATAGGTAAGCCAAGAGAATACAATAAACAGAGATACATAGTTTCTGAAATATTAAGAAAAATAGAAAACAAAAAATGGATAGAATATAGACAAAAAGAACTAAGTTTGCAAAAACACACACCTATTCAAAAAAATGAGGAACCAACTAAGGAGTCAAATATTCCAGATGTTCATGAAGAAGAACAGACAAATAACTATGCGTATCAATTGATAGCTCTTATAAAAAAATTAGATGCAGGGTCAGGTGCAGATATAACTGACGTAATAGGTCAATCAAAAATATCTGGTGCTGAAAAATATATTACCACTCTTCTAAACGAAGGAGAAATTTTTGAGATAAGATCAGGAAAGCTTAAAGTTCTAGAATAAACTTAAAGCGGAAAAACTATTGGAGTTATCCAAACTTCAAATACTGCCGCAACAAAAATCAATCCCAAGCTTATAGCTAATAAGTTTGCAGAATCTAATAAGATGTGTTCAAACTTGACAGATCTATAATCATGTCTAATAATTGCAACGCTAATGATTCCTCCGGCTAATGCTGCAAAAAAATAACCTAAAATTTCAGGAATGCCGTGAATTACATATCTTAGCAAACCTAGTCCTATTATTGAGAAATAATTAGAAATATTTCCAAATCCTGCTACGCTCGTAACTGTTGCAAGTTGTTCTCTAATATAATTTCCAATAGCTACAGCAATAACCGAAGAGTTCCAAGTTAAAATGAAAATGGCTCCTGCACCAAATATGAATGAAAAAATAATTGTAAACATAAGCACTTTAACATTATTTAAAAAAATATCAGAAAAATCACTCCAAGAATCAGGACTTGCAGGTTCCGTAACTGCTCCACGAATAACCGTCAAACTTTCGAATTGACTATCAAACAAAGTAGTACTAAGTGCTGGAGGAAGAACGATGTACAAAAGAATGAATGCTAGCAAAGTTCCAAGAAACAAATATCCGAAAACAGATAATGCCTTAGAATGTTCTTTAAGAAGCGCAGATTCATCTTGTCCATCCAGATCTTTTTTTTCTTCATATTTGATTAAAGAGTACATTAAAGGAGTTGCTCCGAGCGCAACAAGAAAAACAAGAACCATACTAGCACGGTCTCTAAAAACAAGTAATGCGAGGAATGCACAAACTAATGAAAGCAAAAAACCATAAAGTAAAGCTTTGTAACTTTTGTTTTCTGCATTGATCGGAGATAACAAGGATTCTAAAACCATACTTGTTTCAATAAAATAGAATTTATAAAACTTTCCAGAACAAAGACAAAACCATATAAAATAAAACAATTTACTCCAAAAAATGAAAGTATTTATCGAAAAACAGAACAAAAAAGTAAAGTTTGTTTTTGAAGGCACAGGTACAGCGCTAATAAAAAAGTTAAAGTACAATTCAGAGGAAGTTCTAGTAATAAAAAACGGAGAGTTAGTTTCATTAGATGAAAAATTAACTAATAAAGATACAATCAAAATAATAAGCATAATTTCAGGAGGATAAAATGAATTGTAAATTATGTACTCAAAAAGCAATAATTGATTCTCCTTCCTATTGTAAAAAACACTTTTTGAAGTATGTTGAGCAAACAGCCAAACAAACTATAAAAAAATATGATTTATTAAAAAGATCAGACAAAGTTTGTGTGGCAGTATCTGGTGGAAAGGATTCAATAACTTTATTGTATATACTTAAACAATTAAAATATGATGTCGAAGCATTAGCAATAGATGAAGGAATAAAAAACTATAGAGATGAAACACTAGCTTTCTTAAAAAGATTCTGTAAAAAGCACAAAATAAAACTAATAATAAAATCCTTTGAAAAAGAAGTCGGAAAACGTCTAGATAAAATTGTAAAAACAGGAAATCCTGCGTGCACAATTTGCGGAACATTTAGAAGAAGTTTACTGAATAAATATACAAAGAACTATGATAAGATCGCAACAGGACATAATTTAGATGATGAAGCACAAGCAGTATTAATGAATCTACTAAAGGCTCAAAAATCCTTGTATGATCGTCAAGGACCAAAAACAGGAAAAAGAAAAGGATTTACTCAAAAAATAAAACCACTATACTTTCTAAAAGAGAAAGAAATAATGATCTATTCAATATTAATGAACTTTGACGTCCCATTCACAGAATGTCCTTATGCAAAAGATTCATTCAGAGCATATGTTAGAGATGAATTGAATTTATTAGAAACGCAAAAACCTGGAACAAAAAAGAACATACTTCTAAAATATCTAAAAAATAAAAGTGCAGAAAAAAATAAATTGGAACTTAGTTTTTGTCCTCTTTGTGGAGAACCGTGTGCTGAAGAAATTTGTAATTCTTGTAGAATCAGAAAAACATTAGGACTTATCGCTTGAATCTTCTTCAGGCTCGTCTGACGGCTCAGAATCTTCATTAGAGAGTTCGTCAATTTCCTGATTGACTTTTTCTAAAATCTTTTCAACACTTTCTTCTTGTTCAGAAGACTCAACGTGTTTATGTTCGTTAATATCCCTTTCAGCAATATCTATTCTAGATTTCGCACTATTAATTTTAGAATCCATATCATTTAAGAAATTGTTTTTCTCTTTTTCTTCTTCAGGTTTTGAATCCAATTTTTTCATACGTTCAAGAATTTTATCTGAAAACTCAGTCTTTTCAGTCTCAACATCTTGTTCAGAATATACTTCTAAAGTTCCAAAAGCTTCAGGCTTTTTTGCACATTTAAACAATTCTGTTAATTTTGAAACACCATCAACATCAAAATACTCATAAAATTTATCCGTGACTTTTAATTTAAATGTTCTACCCTGCTTTTCTCGAGTAATAAATCCTTTATCTTCAAGTATGCTTATATGATCGTAAGCACCAGAACCTCTAGTGTCAATAACTTCTGATTGCAATATAGGATTTTTGTATGCTACAATTGCAAGAGTTTCCATAACTGGCTTAGGCATCTCCGCTTCAGATACAAGATTCTTTATTATTCCTGTAAACTCTTCTTTTACATTTAATTTCCAAGCATCGCCTTCTTTGAAGACCTTTAAACTCGTTTCAATAGTAGAATAATGTTTTTCAAGCTCAGTTAAAGCGTGCTTTAAATCTTTCTTTTGAACTCCTATTAACTCAGCTATTTGATCTTCACTAAGATATTTTCCAGAAGCAAATAAAACAGCCTCTATTTTCTCCCAATCCTTCATAGAAAAAGAAACGTAAACCTTGTTTTTAAATCTTTTGAATCTTTATTTAACTATTCTAGAATATTTGCTTCCTTTCTTCTCTATTGTTTTTTCTGTAATCATTGCTTCAAAAACCGGTTCAATGTCCTTAGGATTAACTCCTATCATTTTAGCAATGGATTCAGCAGGTTTATCTCCATCAAGTAAAGAAACAAGAATAGCATTTCTAACCATTGCGTTCATGTTTCTAAGTAATCCTTGAGTAAGCGAATTCATTTGAATAAGCTGAGTGTTGTTTTCATGTAAATGTGCAAGTAAATCTGATATAAAATCAGTTAACTCTTTGTCTTTTATGGATAACTTGGCAGGTTCAATTATTTCAATTGATGCAGGCATAAAATTAAATGCTAACCAACTCAGTTTATTGAAATCTTTTACTAAAATATCTGCTTCACAATATCCTCCAAATAATCCGTCGTTAGTTTCTTCGGGTTCGCCAAGTTCACCTTTTATTAAAACTATGTCTCGTTCTTCTTCCAATTTCTTAGCAATTGTAGTAATAGTTTTAGAAACGTGCTCTTTAGGATTTCCAATTATTTCAAATAATACATTAACTCTCAAATAATTCTTCTCTAAATACTCTTTGATCTCTTTTGAACTAATTTCTTTTGCCATAAGTGGAAAGAATCCAATTTTACTTATATAATTTTGCGTTTTTTGAAGTGTTTAACCAGGACTTTTATAAAAAAATATAGTGATACAAAAATCACAATTACTAAAATAACGCTAAAGATTGAGGATGAAGCATTTGACTTTGAAGCTACAACGTTTCCAGTTATTAGATTTGAGCTTGTTTTAGAGTTAATGAGATTATTTACTGAATCGTTTTCAGATTTCAAAGAAGAAGGAATATTGAGAGTTTCGGTTTTTTCTTTATTCTGAGCTATATTTTGTGAAAGCTCTGTTGGCGTTTTATTGATTTGCTTAAAAACATATGAATAATTTTGCATGAACTCCAAATCAAGTCCCTCTGCATTGAGATAAAGTGTTGTATTTTGTTTTAAATTGGAAACATCGAAAGCAATATTCAAAAAGAAAAAAATATCTTTTTCTTCAATCAAAATTTTTTGTTTCTCCTTTTTTATATTTGTTCCATCTATCCAAATATAAATTGTTTTTTTATTAGTAGAATTTCTGTATCCTTCTAAATTGACTGAAAATAAAGAGGGAGTTATTTTTATTTCTTTTACTCTTAAGAAAGAAGATTTTTCAGGTATTATTTCATCAGAGCCAGAAAAAAACAAATTAAATTCAGAATAATTTTCGCAACCATTAACTTCTGCTTTAATTGAATAAAGCTCATTACTTCTTTCCAGTTTCGGAGTGAAACGCTTTGCAGAATTACTGTTTGTACTCAAGTTAGTTTTAACAATCTTTCCCCTCGAATCTTCTATCCAATAAGTAATGCCTCTCTCGAAGGATTCTTCCTCTGCTTCAAATTTGAATGAAATAGATTCTCCTTCAAGATAAACCGTTTTATCAGAATAAATTGTGAAAGCACAATAATCTTCATTGAATGACGAGTTTGTGCTGTTTAAGTTATTTGTTATAGTTATAGTAACATTTGTTGTTGTGTTTATCGTATTGTTTTCTGATTCGTTTAAAGTAGAATTGGTTTCGTTAAGTGACGTTGTTGTTTCTTTAAAGAAGCATACTCGATTGTTATTTTGATTTGAATCATCCGCGTTTAAAGTAACAATTTTTACACAAAACGAATTTGTTTCGTTTGTTAAATTTACTTCGCCGAACGTTTTTGAATAAGAGTTAATCGATTTATTAATTATCCAGTTATCCGACGTAGCGATGTTATTTTTTGTTTCATTAAGCTCAAAAATTACTGATACTTCTATTGGTTGGGAAAAATTACTATAATAATTAAGATTCCTGACTATAAAAAAATTTGTCGAGTCGAAATCGTCTAAAGTTTCAAATAAAAACTCTCCTTCAACATCTGCAACAACAATATCTGGCACATCAATTCCAAGAACAAAAGTTCCTCCCAGGAGCACGAACTGCAAAACTACTATTATGTTGAATGCTTTTGATAAATTTGAGCGAGCCATATTTATTAAAATATGCGCCAGTAATAAAATGTCTACTCGCTGTCTTTCGTGAACATTTCGATCAATTCCGAAAAATAATCCGATAAAATTAAATAAGACTAAAAAAATTAACAGATAATGAAAATACAATTTCACGGAGCAGCAAGAGAAGTTGGAAGAAGTTGCATAAGTATAACTACTAAAAACGGAAACAGATACTTGTTAGATGTAGGGATAAAATTTCAAGAAGATGGATTTTCGGGTCCTGAAGGTGTTACAAATGTTCCTGGCATAAAAGGAGTGTTTCTAAGTCATGCGCATCTCGATCACTCTGGAGGTTTGCCACTATTTGAGCATCAAAAATTAAAATGTCCTATTTTTTGTACAAGACAAACTTTTGCAATTACTAAAATTTTATTAAAAGACTCTTATAAAATAGCGAGAATAAAACACACTCATCCTGCTTATGATAAAACAGATTTGGTCGAAGTTTCAAAAGAAACAGAATATGTTCAATACGATAAATGGTATGTTCACAATGATTTGAAGTTTAAATATCTCAATGCGGGGCACATTCCCGGAAGTGCCATGATATTGATTGAGGCTGACGGAAAGAGAATTCTTTACACAGGAGATTATAATAATAAAGAAACAGAGCTAATGTATTCTGCAATAGTAAATAAAGAGTTAACAGATAAACCAATAGATGTACTAATAACAGAATCGACATATGGAAATAGAGAATTGCCTGATAGAAAATTGTTAAATAAGCAATTTATTGCGTCTGTTAAGAAAACAATTTCTGGAGGAGGCTCAGTCTTAATTCCTGTTTTTGCACTCGGAAGAGCTCAAGAAACACTAATTATGCTAGGAAAGGAGAATCTTAATTGTAAAATATATCTTGATGGAATGGCAAAAACAATAACAAAACAAATAATTTCAACATCAAGTAAATATGTAAAAAATAAAGATTTGTTGAGTGAAATATTTTTCAACAAAATTGAATGGATAAGTAGTCCTAAACGAAGAAATGATGCGATACGCAATGGAGGAATATTTATTACAACCTCAGGAATGCTTCAAGGGGGACCAGTACTAGAATATTTGAAAGAATTATGGCACAATCCAAAGAACAAATTAACCTTAATGGGCTTTCAATGTAAAAGAACAAACGGAAGACATCTTGTGGAAGAAGGATTTGTATACATAGATGGGTGGAAAACTCAAGTAAAATGCGCAGTTGAAAAATATGATTTTTCAGGACACACAGATTCTGAATTTATAAAAAAAATGGTTTCTACAATAAATCCGAAAATGGTCTTTTTTCAACACGGCGATGAAGAATCAGTTGATATTTTAAATCAATGGGCTAAGAAAAACATAAAAGGTAAAACTTACGCGCCATCTTTAGGAGAAATATTCGAAATATGACTCTCAATTTTATAATATCTATTCTAGAGTGATGAAAAAAGTTTTAATACTCTATCTTTAATTTTATCTCTAAAGCAGGGTTAACTTGTATTAAAAAAGGGGTATTGTATGGGACTTTTCGGATTTTTAAAAAAAGAGGATTCTACTTCTGCAAAGCCAGGAGTTGTCGTTAATCAAAATATTGGCAAGCCTGCAACTGCAGCTACAAACAAATTAACGTCAACTAAAGTTGATGATGGTAAAGGAAGTTTCGAAATTCCCGATTTTAATGAAGAAGACTTAAATTTTGATTTAGGATTAAATGAATTTATGGCTGCCAAGGATGATATTGATAAATCTCTAAAAGTTCCGCAATCAAACGTACAAGAGATGCCAAAAGGAAAACTTCAACAAGATCAAGAAGAACAAAAAGAAGTTAAGGAAAATCCATTTGATGGAATGGTAATAAATACAAAAGAACTCAACACAGAAGCGCTAAGTGTTGGTAAAGATAAAGTGACTGGCGATTCCTTAGGAAATTCTTTTCCAGATCAACCAACTAGCAAAGATCCAAACAGTTGGGGAAATCATGCTAAAAAGTTCCCTCAAGATGAGAAAGTAAAAAAAGAAGAGTTTACAAAACAAGATACATCTAAACAAGATGAATTAATTCCAGAAGACTTGCAAAAAGAAGATGATTTTGATTTTAATATGGATGATTTCAATGCTTTGAAAGATAAGTCTTCAGATAAACCTGTTCAAACACCTACAAATCCAAAAAAACCAGAGCCCGTTCAAAAACCTGAAGATGCTTTACCAAAATTTGATGTTAAACCTTCTTTAGATTTAGAGAAAGAGAGATCAAAGAAAAATCAAACTTTTGGAGATTATTTGAAGAAGGATGCAAAGAAAAATTTACAACCAAAACAGGAAGCTCCATCTTTTGATGAAATAAAAAGACAAAAGTACGAGTTACCTAATGAGGTTGACAAAAAAGGAGATATTTTTATCGATAAGAAAAAATACAAAAATATGATAATTGTTGCAGATTTG
>PCYF01000015.1 GCA_002762915.1 Candidatus Woesearchaeota archaeon CG10_big_fil_rev_8_21_14_0_10_32_9 | reverse complement strand
GGGCGGACTTTAAAGATATACAAGATTACGGAGAAGCACTAATCAAACATGTCGTTAAAAGAGTATTGGAAAAAGACAAAGATTCTTTAGAAATACTTGGAAGAGATTTGAAAAAACTTGAGCCCTCTATTGAGAAACCTTTCCCAAGAATGACTTATACAGACGCACTAAAATTGCTCGAGGAAAAATTCAAGCTAAAAATACCTTGGGGAAAAGATTTGAGAACAATAGAAGAAGACAAATTATCCTCGTTGTTTGATACGCCTATACTTGTAACACACTATCCTAAAAAAGTCAAAGCGTTCTATATGAAAGAAGCTCCAGAAAATCCTGAAACTGTACACGGAGTAGACTTTATTGCACCAGAAGGATACGGTGAAATAATTGGCGGAAGCGAAAGAGAAAGTGATCTGACAAAAATAGAGGAAAGATTGGAAGAAGAAGGCGAAGATGTGTCTCAATACAAATTTTATTTAGATACAAGAAAATATGGATCGGTTCCTCATGGAGGTTTTGGATTTGGAGTAGAAAGAGTAATTTCGTGGATTTGCGGATTAGACAATATTAAAGATGCAATACCATTCCCGAGAACTATGTTGAGATGGACTCCATAAGAAAATAAACAAATACCAAAAATGTGGTGTTATTAAACAAATGAAAAGGTGAAAAAATGAAACAAAATGAAGGATTAACTGACAAAATAGTAAGATATGTTTTAGCAGCGATATTTATTGTATTTGGAATAATATTTAGTTATTGGTGGTTCATTCCAGCAGCAATTGCATTAGTAACTGCAATAATTGGTTGGTGTGGGCTTTACACTGTATGCGGAATAAATACAAACTCAACCAAGAAACCAAAGAAAAAATAAATAATTTTTCTACTTTTTTATTTTAATTTATTATTTTATCATAGTATTCAAAAAGATTATTAGTTACATTAATTATTCTATCTTTTTCTAAACGATTTTCAAACTCTGTGTTTTTTGCATTAATGTTAAATTCGCTTTGTTGAACTTTTAAAGCATCTCTTGCAAAGGCCATGCCTGTTTGCAGTGCGGTGTCGTCCTGAAACATCTCTTTCGTCCAATGTGTTTCAGTAAGAGTTTTTATATTTTTGCTCATTAAATCTACAAATGTAGATGTATATATTTCTTTTGGAATATAAAGATAATTTAAATAATCTCTTGAAAAAAGAAAACAAAATCTATTTTCTTTGTTATAAAATTTTTGTCGTGGAATAAATATTTCCTCTGAAACTGATTTTAAGTTCACATAAAACCCTACGGGCGGACTGTTTGGTTCATAAATTCTTCCGTTACGTAAGTCATATTTTTTAATAAAATTATCAAAATCTTTTTTGTCGATGTTGCTTGCAGCGTTCATAACTACAAAATGAACTATTGCATCCAGGCCATACCACAAAAGATCATGATCAAATGGATAAAATTTATCTCTAGGAATATTATTGATTTCTTCATATAATTCAGCACTAATTTTCGGATATTTTTGTTTGTTCATTTTTTATTAGGAGGCATAGTTTTATTTTAAAATTATATCGACTTCTTTTTTTATCCGCGAATCATAATCAGAAACTTTTTCTCCTTCGTGTTTCTCCTCAGAAAAAGTCTTCAGCAATTGTTTAGTTGATTCAAGTTCATTATTAAATTTGTGCTCTGTTTGATTCAAATGTTCCTGAATTAATTTATCTTCTAATTCTTCTGAGGAAGCATGACTAACCATAACTTCTGAAAACTCCTTAGAGATTAATTTAGAAGAATTTTTCATAATAAAATATGCACCTTTCTCATATAGTCTCTCGAACATAGAATTAAAATCAATATCAGAGGATTTGCCAGATTTTAAAGAACCATGAATACGAAGCAAAATAATTTTGTTAATAATATCTTTTCCAACTAAAGATTCTTCTATGATTGCTCTGGCTTCTTCAACAGTTTTATTATCTATTTTTATATTAAATGAAATGCTTTCCTTTATTGTGATTTCTTTTCGAGTTATTTTTCCATTTTCATAAATAAAAAATCCTCCGACTCCAAGTTTTTCAAGTTCCGTAAAATTTGCAGGAAAAATCGGACCAGGATAAACAAGATTTTTGTAACCATGTTCTTCGAGATTTTTTTGTTTAACAATATGAACGTGTCCTCCAGCATAATAATCAAAACCTCTCGGTAAAAAAGAAACAGGTGTTGAAGGCATATCACTCAGATCTTCAGGTTTTAATTCATCAAGTGCGGTGTGAAACATGAAAATTCTAAAACCCTGTTCAGATTCAAGAGAATCTCTATCAAGATCTTCATAATATTTCTTTTCAAGCATTCCACGTTTACCAATCATCCCAGTAATTTTAGCGCCAGTTTTTTTATCTGTTGTAAATAATAATTTTAATTTACTCTCTCCGTTTTCTTTTTCTATAATTTCTCCCTTAGTTACATTAATTCCTAAATCTGCTTCCTCAATAATATCGAGCATAGTTTTTCCAGAAGGAGAGAAATCATGACTTCCTGCAATAAAATATACAGAAATTCCTTTTTCTTTTATCTCCTTTAATTTTCTAATAACAATTTTGATTTGATCAATGCCTGGGAGCGCAGTGTTGAATAAATCTCCGGAAATAAGAATAAAGTCTACTTTTTCTTCAATTGATAAGTCTATTGATTTGATGAATGCAAGCGTGCTCATTTCCTTAAGCTTAGGATCTCTCCAGCTTCCAATGTGAACATCGGCCAAATGTGCGAACTTCATAAGTCTAGAAATCACTACGTCTTTTTATGTTTTCTTTCTTTTATTGAAAATACATGCGTTTTTCGTGAATTATAAATCAAACTCAGAAATAAATCCCTTAATGTACTTGTACTTAGAAACATAGTTGAACCCTTGATCGGTGAGAGTTACAAATTTTTTCCCTTTTTTATCATATAGTTCTTTGATTAAATTTTTGCTTATTAATTCTTTATGGTATTCGCTGAAACTACTTGAAGATAAATTAGACTGTCGTAAAAGCGGAGTGGGTTTTATTGAATTATTATTTTGGGAGATAATGCTGAGAATATCAAAGATTACTTCTAACCGATCTCTCTTTTTAGTCATTTTAGCCACTTTGAAACTTTATAATAAATAGCACCGAAAACTACAAGAGATAATACTTGGAATAAAGACTTGACTTCACTTGGAAAAAACCAACCAGGAGTAAGCATCCAAATATTAAGTAACCAAGACAATAAAAGCAAAAAATACAACATTCTTGTTTGAGTGCTCTTTTTCGATCTATCCGTTTTCTTGTTAAAAATGATTCCAAAAATTGTGGCGATAATAAGAAGTCCTACTTGTATATATGTTAAAATTTCTGAAGAATTAGTCAATATTATAATTATAGTTAATAGTAAAGAAATTAAATGACCATATAAGACTAAGTGTGCTGATTTAATATATTTCCAAGTTATGCTAAATATTAATAAAATAATTCCTAAAGTGCTGAAATAACTCACAAAGATGAGGCTCAGTGGAAAAAAATCTCTAATAAAAAACGTGGGAGAAGAAGAATATAATCTGGATGAGATCAAAAACAATCTCAGTAAATACGCAAGTGCAAAAAATAAGAAAGCGCCTCTAAAAAACATTATTCCTTTGTACTCAGTTAATGTGTACATTTCTTTAGTTCTAAAATAAATTAAAAAGAATAAGCAAACCGCTATGATTGTATAAGTAATTTCTATTCCAAATCTTATAGGATCAAAAAATGGCATTGGGGACATTGTACTTGCTCAGTATTAGTAATTCATCTATATTTAAAAAAGTGCTGTTCAGTTTAAATAAAAAATGGACTTAAAGTGTACATTTTCTATTCTTTCTTTTTATATACTAGTATTTTTTATGTCTTGATATAAAACATGCGGGGTAAAAAAATGAACGACAAAAAAATGAAAAAAACAACAATGTTCGGATTGTTAGCAGTGCTAGTTGTAGGAATTATATTTTCAACAGGACTAGCAAGTGCATATAGAGGAGATTATTCAATAAAAGGTCCGCAATTTAATGAAGAAAGACATGAATTGATGGAAACTGCATTTGAAAATCTCGACTATGCTGCGTGGTACGAACTAATGAGTGAAAATGGAATGCATCCAAGAGTGTTAGATGTAGTAAATGAAAACAATTTTGCTACATTTGCTCAAGCACATAATGCTGTAGAATCAGGAGATTTTGTAACTGCGAATAATCTAAGAACAGAATTAGGCTTGAATAATGGAAATGGTCCAAGAGATGGAAGCGGACAAGGTGCACATCAAGGGCTAGGTCAAGGAAGAATGCAACCAAGACAAATAGGAAACCAAAATTGTTTAAATAACTAAAAACAATTATTTTTTTCTTTTTTTAAATTATAATTTTATTCCAGAAAAAGAATTCTTTGAAGTTAGATCAGATTTACTAACTTTTTTTATTGACTCATCAAACATGGGAATTTTTATTGGGATTGCGAATCTAGAGAAATTGCTAGAAATAATTGCTTCACCTTTATCCAAACTTGCAATATTTCTTGAATCTGCAGACAAATCTTGGCTGGCGCTATCTATAATTGCTTGTCGTTCAGAACTCATTTCAGTACCCATAATTATTTTTGTATTCATATTTGCAAGAATTTCTTTAGGAATTAAAGAAGGTAACTGAGTGATTGCAACAAGTCCAGTCTTAAACTTTCTTCCTTCTCTCGCAATTGTTGAAAAAATGTTAGGTCCTTGATCAAGAACATTTTTACCAAGAACTCTAGGAGCTTCCTCAAGCACTATGCTGATAACAGGTTTATCATTTAGTAAACCTTTTGTGTTGTAATCTTTATACTTGTGAAAAACTTCGCTAGTGATAAGACTTGCGAGTAACAATTCAGTTGTTCCAGAGAAATTACTTGTGTCAACAATAACAAGCTTTCCAGATTCTAAAAAAGATATAAGATCTGAAATTGTTGTTGCGCCAGAAGTTTCATCAAAAACGCCAGAACAAATTAAATTACTATCTGATACAGAAATATCTAAAATGAGTTTTAATCTTCGCTTGACGACAGAAACACTCATTTCATTAACTTCATTGCTTGAGATATCGGAAGAATCAGAATTTAAAAGCGCTTTAATCCATTCAGATTTATGTTTTTTATAATACAGATACATGACTTGTCTTTGAGGAGAACTCAAATCAAGAAAATCAAAATGATCTGGACGAAGTAATTTTAAATTCACTTTAAGTGTTCTTTGTCCTGGAGGAACAGTTCTTGAAGTAAAATAAATAATTTTATTAGGATCAGAAAAATCTTTTAATCCAAATTCTTTTCTTCCAAAATACTCGTCATGAGGATCAAAAACTAACATGGAGCAATAATCTAAAGATGCAGCATTCCACAACAAGTTTTTCATCAAAACACTTTTTCCTTTTCCAGTTGTACCCGTTATAAGAATATGATGAGAAAGAACTTTACTTCCGTCAAGAAAAACAGGAAGATCTAAAGTTTTAGTTCCAGATCGCAAATTGCCAAAGAAAAAAGGATTATCGGATTTTGTTAAAAAAGATAAATCTTCTTTTGTAACATCTCTCAATTTTCCAAAAAATTCAGGTAACTTTTTTGAAGATTTCGGAGAGGCTCTTATAGATAAAACATTTTTGAGAATTGCAAGTTTATAATTTCTATTTTTATTGTTAAAAAATTCAGTTTGTAAATCATCTTCTAAATTAAATCCTGAAATTTTCTCTAAATTCTGCATAGAGATTTGAGAGCCATATTGTAAATCTACAACTTGCATTAAAGTTTTTTCTTCAGCATTATCATCTACTAATAATTCACCTATTTCTAGATCAGAATCGGACTTTTGTCTGGCGATAATTTCTCCAAAACGTCCCCCCAAAATTTGTGCTTTAAACACCATAAATGTAAAGAATGTATTGCTTTTTTAAATGTTTATCTAAACTTGAGTGTTCGATTCGATTTAAGTTAGAATTTTGCTTTATCCAAAACAGCATGAGCATCAGAAGATTTAGCTGCTTCTTCAACTAAATCAGAATTTTTCCCCAATTTTACAAATGCTTCAGCTTTTAATTCAGAAACTTCTTGTTTAGAAACACGTGCAAAATCATCAGCCATAATTAAACCAAATGGATAACCGAAAAAAACAGGATCAGAACAATTTAAAGATAAATTCTCAAGTGCTATTTTTAACAAATCTTTTTGTTCAGACAAAAAATCAACTCTAAGTATGTGCTCAGATTTTGGATGTAATTTAACAAAACAAGTTTCGAAACCGTCTTGAATTAATTCTGAAGAATAAAACCACTTTTCATGATTGTTTTTATTTAACTCATTGAGAACAAAAGAAATAGGCCTTCCTTTACTTGTTACGAATCCACTCGTCTTGCTAACTCCCAATAGTATTGTTTTTGAAGAAAGACACTTTTGTTTTAGTACATCAAAAAAAGGTTTACAATATTTATCTGCATCAAAAGAACCATCAAGAACAATACTTGAACAATTTGAAACGTGAGTTGCTGAATCTAATTCCGAGCATGATCGTATAATGCAACAGGCATCGTAACAAGAAACTTCTTCTGTTAAATTATCAAAGTTTTTTTCTGGTTCTGTTTCAAAACTTATTTTTGAATTAGTCTTTTTTGATAAAGAAAAAAAACTTTCAGTCTTCGAATTGAAATATTTTGTTCCTGAAAAAAAGACTTGACTTATTTTGTTGTAATTTAAAGAAAACGCGCTGCTACCAACTATTTCTCCATTTCCTCCGTCGATAAAACAAAATGAATTATTTTCTCCAGTTGACAATTCTAAAAATTCATTTTTTAGAAAATGCCTGGTGCCGTTGATGAGTACGAACTCGTTTTCAAAATCATCTAAGAGTGTATTTGAAATTGATTCAAGTAATTTGTGCATATGAGTGTGAAACAAAAAGAACTATAAAATAGTTTGGGTTAAAAAAGACCCAGTTATACTCCAGTCTCTGGATTAAATGGTTTTTGCATTTCGTATGGATTTTTAAGATTCAAATACTGTTTGATAACGTCCTGAAGCTTATATGTTGTAACCCACAAATCTGTTTTAATAAAATCAAAGTGCTTTTTGTAAAAATATCTTCTCCACCAGCCGTGAACTGTTTTTAAAATTGGATGTTTTCTCCACTCTTGTTTGTAATCTAAGATAACATAAGTTTTACAACGCATAATAACGTCTCCAGAATTAGTTTTAACCTTTTTACCCTTTACAACTACTTCTCCTTTTCCCATGTTGAGCGTTTGAAAGTCAAAACGTACATAATATTTATAATAATTGTTCCCGCCTGGAATTTTGTGTAACCTCCACCATATGTGGTGCTCACTATTACCATTGTCTAGGATCCTTTGAAAATAAAGCGTTTCAATCTTATCATCATTAGAATCAATAGAAACGAAACCATTCATCATAAACCACTCAAAAATCAACTTGTAAAGATTCTTAAGGTGAAATACATCTTCACGCTCAATTTCAAACTCAGCAACGTAATAAACATGATTTGAATCTGTTAAATCAAAACTTGGATCTGGGGGCATAGATAAATTGGTGCGCCTTGAATATTTAAAACCTTCTTTTTACATTAAGTTTTTTTAAATAGTAAACTTTAAATATGATTGTTCTACAGAGTTTTATTGATGTATAAAACTAGTAAGAAGGCACAACAAAACTTTGCACTTATAGGCTTTTTTCTTTTCATAAGCGTTCTTTTCGTAGTTGCGATTAATAGCAATTCATTTGATGAAAATAGATTTTCAGCAATAACTGCGTATGTTATAGCACAAGACACAGATGTTCTTGCTATTGATGAGGAATATGTGAAGGTGCCTATTGTAAAAGATGCAGAAGTTGCTTCAGTTGAACAAAATGATTCTAATACTACAAATTACGCGGCTGTGCAAGAAGAAATGAGTTCTCCTGAAGTGATAGAGATTCCTGATTATGCCACTTGCTCTTCTGAGGGAGTTTATGAATATAGAAACTTTTCAATAAATTATTATGGTCCGAGTTATCCAGTATATTATTTTTGGGAAATTAATTCAGAAAATGGAGCTTCTTTATTTTCAAATAAAACCTATGAAGGAGTATTAACATATACTTTTCCAGATTTAGGTGATTATTATGTTTCAGGTTCAATGAAATTACGTGATGGACATGCAATATCTTTCGCGTGTGATGTTGTTAGTGTAACTTCTTTGTTGAGCAATACATCTATTAATGATTCTAATAGTTTTTTCTTGTCTGAGGGTCAGTCTTATAATTTAGATGGTAATGTGGTTTTGTTGGAGCGTGTTGGTGAGACTAGTGTTGTTGTTTCTGTTAATGGTCAGGATAGAGGTGTTATTTCTGTAGGTGAGTATAAGATTTTTGATGATCTTGATGGTCAATTGGCTTTGGATAGTGTTTATTATGTTGAGGGTGCTAGTGATAATGGTGCTTTGTTTACTTTTGTTAGTGATCCTGTAGTTGTAAATGGTGTTGAAGATTCAATTAAGCCAAAAAAAGATGAACCCTTAATTTCTACAATTACTAGTTTTTTCACTAACTTGTTTAGATCTTAATTAAATAAAAAAGTTCTTTTTATAGACTCGATTCTTAATATTGTTTAAGTTATGCATAAACTTTTTAAACAAGTATTCTTAGAAAGAATATTAGAAAGAATAAGAGGTGAATGATTCTGTTCGATGTGATAACTGTTGGAAGTAATACACTTGATGCGTTTGTGAAAACTGATACAAAACTTGTAAAAATTCACAGTCCTTCAAAAAAAGATGAATTATGCCTTGCATATCCTCTAGGAGATAAAATCTTAATAAATCATTTAGACTTTCAAGTGGGCGGAGGAGGAACAAATACTGCAGTTTCATTCTCAAGACAAGGGCTGAAAACAGCATACTTAGGAATGATTGGAAAGGATATCAATGCAGAATTGGTCAAAACTTGTTTGAAAGAGGAAAAGATAGATTTCTTGGGAAATTTCGAAGGAATAACAGGATATTCTGTAGTCTTGGACTCAAAAGCTAGAGATAGAACAATATTAACCTACAAGGGTTGTAATAATAATTTCAAATTTTCAAAGATACAAAAGCAAAAACTCAAAACAAAATGGTTTTATTTTAGTTCTATGATGAGTTCAAGTTTAGATGCACTTAAAGAACTTGCAAGATATGCTTCTAAAAATAAGGTAAAACTGGCGTTTAATCCATCTCAATACTCTGTCGTGAAAGGAGTATCTGAGCTTAAATCAATACTCGAAAATACAAATATACTAATACTAAATAAAAAAGAATCAGAATTGCTTACAAAAAAAACAAATCAAAAAACAATATTTCAAGAATTGAAAAAATACGTCAAAGATTATGTAATAATAACAAATGGTGAAGAAGGAGTAATTTGCTTTGACGGAAAGCATACTTATTCAGTTAGTGCTGATAAAAAAATACGTGTAGTTGAAACTACTGGTGCTGGAGACGCTTTCTCATCAGGGTTTACTGCAGGAATAATAAAAAATGAAGGAATTGCAAGTTCTCTTAAAAGAGGAATGATACAAGCAGAACAAATCATACAAGATTATGGTGCAAAAAGAAAATTGCTCAAAGAATCGGCTATGAAAAAATTATTAAATAAGGATGAGAGAAAAATAGTAAAACGCGCGATTTAAGATTAGTGCAAATTAAAAAAAGAGGAGTAAATTTGAAAAAAAAGAGCGACAGAGTAGATACTTTATTTCATAAAGGCAAAGTTTTGATTCTAGCTTATGATCAAGGACTAGAGCACGGTCCGACAGATTTTAATTTATTAAACATCGATCCACAATACATAATGGATGTTGGTCTGGAAGGAAGATTTAGCGCAATTGCTGCACAAGCAGGAATAGCAGAAAAATATCACGTTGATCATTACAAAGATGTACCTTTAATTGTAAAACTTAATGGAAAAACTAAACTAAGCAAAGAAGATCCATTATCTCTCCAGCATACAAGTGTAGACTATGCAGAAAAACTAGGAGCAATAGCTGTCGGATACACAATTTACTTAGGAAGTAATCATGAACAGCAAATGTTAGTTGAATTTGGAAAAATATGCGAAGAAGCTCATCAGAAAGGATTACTTGCTATCTGTTGGATGTATCCTAGAGGATCAAATATACAAGAAGAAGAGTCAACAGAAACAATTGCTTATGGAACAAGAGTCGCAATGGAACTTGGAGCAGATATTATAAAAATAAAATATAACGGAGATCAAGAAGGATTAAGATGGATTGTTAAAGCCGCAGGAAAAGCGAAAGTAGTAATTGCTGGCGGTTCAAAGAAAACAGATTATGAATTCATGCAAATGACAAGAGAAGTAATTGATGCAGGTGCTGCAGGATTAGCGGTAGGAAGAAACATTTGGCAACATAAAAATCCATTATTGATGGCTAAAGTACTAAAAGAAATAATTTTCAATAATAAAAAACCACAAGAAATTTTACAAGAATTAAAGAATCATAAGTACTGAATTCTAGCATAAGCATTTTCTAGATAACGATCATCATTGATTATGTAATTAATTGCTTCGATTACAAGATTAATTTTTGAATAAATTGTGTCATTCAAACCTTTCAATTCTTCAAAAGCAGGACGCTCAGTCATAATTTGAATTAATTCTTCCAACGCATCACTAATTAATTCTAGTCGGTTCAATTTATCTTGAATGTGAACATCATCATTAATTGTTATAAATTCCTTTTGTGTAACTTCTATATTTAGAATATCTCCAATATCATTTCGTATATTTTCTATTTTAGATCTCAACAATAAAAAATTATTTTCTAATTCTGCTAATTTAACGTCTTTATAGCCAATATTCCCTTTAGCAATAGATTCTTTTAACAAACTAAGATTTTCTTCAATTCTAGTAATTAAACTAAAAATCTCTTTATTGATGGCAATATCTCTCTCTTCAATCTCAAAGATCTTAGGTTTTTTCTCAAAAAATTTTAGTATGCCCATCTTATCTCTCTAGGAATTCTTTCAATAAGTCCGTTAACTTCATGAATTCATCAAGATTAATCTCTTGTCCTGATTCAATAATACTTTTAAGATTTTTTAATTTATAAATGTGTTCTTTCTCAGGTAAGCCGTGTTTATTGGATAGCTCTTCTACTGCTTTAATGATGTCCTGAGGATAAACTCCGAAGGACTCTTTGTATCTTTTAACAATCTCAGAATCAAGCTGAGGCTCCAAATCAAGAATTATTTCAAGAAAAAAAGATTTGTCTGCAGATTTTGAAAAATTATTTTGAGAACTTGAATCTACTTCTTGTTCTGGCTGAATCTTAGTGTTTTCTAATTCAGGAATGTTTTCTTCATACGTAGATCCTGATGAAGTATACGGTTTAGAAATAACCGAAGAATCTCCAAATAATCTATTTACTAAGAAAAAAGAAATCTCTTTATTTTTTATAACTAAAAATGCTTTAAAGTGATTATTAAGAATTCCTGCCATTTTCTTCACAAGTCTAGCACTTTCAATTACTAATGAATCTTCCACTTTATTATCTGAACCAAATTTTCCCAGATTACGCTTAACTAATAAACCAGATTTGTCCCCCTTAACAATTTTGTATTCTTGTAAGGAAGAATCATGATGTTCAATTGTTAAATATTCTCTTGCCAAACTATAAGAATCCTTACTACATTCTCTAAGTATGTCTGGCAATCCTTTATACGTTTCAAGATTAATATCAAAATTTCCGATAAAACTCTTGGACATGGCCTCAACAGAAGAATCAGCATCAATCATTCTTTGAACAATAATTCCTGCGCTAAAGTCTCTTATTCCTTTTCGTTTTCTGAACTCAAGTTGCTTTGGACTAAATAAAAACAACCAAGAAGACTTTAAAGCATCAATAAAATTTTCAAATCCTCTTATGTTTAGAATAACTCCATCTAAATCTTGAGCATCCAATTCGTATCCAACACTAACAATTAAATTAACGGAAGGAGATTTTTTATCTTTTAATAATTCTTGAGCATCGCCAGAATCATTACTTAACGCCATATATGCTTCTTCAAGATTTTCCAAAAATTCATCAGGAACCTTAGCAGATCTGAATAATCCTTTGACTTCAAGATATGCTGCGTTAACACTTGAATGATCCTCAAAGTTAGTTTTTCCTAAAATTCTAGTTATCTCTATGGATAATCTATTTTGAAGCATAAATTCTTCAAAAATAAGATCGGGAACAATGAAACTTAATGGAATTTGTTGTTTTGATCTATAGACTGTTGCTAAATCAACCGCTCTGAATCCTACTTTAGATACATCAGAATCATAGACTTGATTAAATGTTAATGTGTAGCTCAAACAATCACCCTCTGCTTGAATATTTGTAGTGGCTTTATTTAAAACTTACGCAAAACAAGGAAAAAATATAAAAACAACAACATATTGGGTCAATAGAGGTGATTATATGAAAAAAACAACACTCGATTGGATTGCATTAATCCTATTAGTGATAGGTGGCTTGAATTGGCTTTTAATTGGAGTCTTCCAATGGAACCTAGTTGATGCAATATTTGGAGCAGCATCAGTTGTATCCAGCATAGTATATATTCTTGTAGGTGTAAGTGCATTATATACGATATACTACTTGACAAAGAACTAAGTCAAGCGTTTTTTTCTTTTCTTTTTTTAATTTTTTAATAAAACTATATTTCTAGTCAGACTTGAGTGAACATAAACGTCGCACTCAAACTCGACTTTCCAAGAGGTTTTTTTGAGTAGTTGTCTTATTTTGAGAGTTTTTGGACAACAAAGAACAATTGTATTTGTTAAATTGCTATAAACTTCCAAAAACTTCAAGATTAATTGTTTAAGATCTTGATCTAATTTTGAGCTTTTACCATAAGGAACATCTGTTACTACGCATTCCACTTCTTTAGTCCACATAAGTGCATCTTGTTCAAAAAGGTCTATGTTTTCAAATTGAGATGTATTAAGGTGCGCTCTATGAATCATCTCTTTACTAAAGTCTATGCCTATTGAATTAAGTCCGATTAGTGATCCTTCGATTAAAATTCCTCCTGCGCCACAAAAAGGATCAAGAAGCTCTTTCTCTGCACAGGCTAGGTTAATCATGGCTCTTGCAAGTCTCGGACTCATTCCGGTGGGGTGTGGTGCGGCTAAAAGATGAGATCGTCTATTCTCGAACATATCTTTTTGAGACCATAGTTTTATGCCTATCCACACTTCTTTTCCTTTCAAAACTGTAAAATCAATATCTGGATTGGTAAGATTGACTTTGCCTAGATCTTTATATAGGGATATTGCTTTTGCAAAATCTATTACTTGAATCGGTCTTTTTTCATGCAAAAGATTTTTACTTGTAATTCTAAACGTTCCTTTCTTTTTCCAGGAAATGAAAGAATCAAATGAAATTTGTCCTTTTATGATCTGTTTAAGCAAATCTTCAGATGTTTTAGCCCGGCCCAATATTTGAAATGCTGCTTTGGTAAAGGCTAACCGATCAAGCCATTTCCGAATACGTTTTGAAATACTTTCAAGGGTAAGATTTGTTTGATTAGTTTGAATGTTAATTATTAGCAAAGAATCATATAACTCAAAAGAATATTCTTCAAAATATATTTTCAAAGACAATATAGCTTCTTCTTTGCTTAGTTCAAGATTTGTTTTCGAAAGTTCCAAACCTAGAACGATTATTTCTAGACTGCTTGGCTGATTCATTGGATGAGTTTCTTTGGGGATTTATTTAACTTTTTTGTTTGTTATTTCACTTTATTTTAAGAAAATTACATTGAGTAAAAATATTGCGTTTCAAATTTGAAACAGCGTTTCAAAAAAGAAAACTTTATATATTTGTGTGCTAATAGAGCTTCGTGGACAAAAAAAAGGTATTAGAAACGCTGTTTGATAGAAAAGTGGTCAAAATACTGCGTCTTCTGATGAATAACCCTGATAAAGAGTTCTATTTGAGAGAAATTGCTAAAATGTCTAAGGTCTCTCCTGCAACTACTTACCGGGTTTTGAATACAATGAAGGCCTTAGAATTGGTATATGAAGAGAAAAACAGATATCTAAAAGTTTACTATCTTAATAGAAAGAATACTGTCATGTTTGCAGATTTATTTGAAGATAAGAAATCGGCTCTTCAAGAGTTTTCAGAGTTCATGTCAAACCTCTTGGGTGTGCACATGGTTATATTGCATGGATCTGAAGAAAGAGACAAAGCAAGCATCCTCGTGGTCGGAGAAAAGATAGATCAAGATGCAATTAGACTGAAGGCTGTAGAGATTAAAGAGAAATATGCCTTTAATATAATATATCTTGTACTTGGACAGGAACAGTACAATCAAATGCTTTCAATGGGTCTATATCCGGGCAAAAAAGTTGTATTATTTTCAAAGGATTAAGAGATTTATGTTACAAATCTTATTTTGTTCAAAATATGTTTTTAAGTATACACATTTGAAGAACAATAATATTTATATATAACGTGACCTAAAGAGTATATTAAAAAGTTTGGGGGTAAAAACTTTACTTTCAAACCTTTAATGCGCGATATTCCTGACAATCTTCACGGATTGTTTGGTCGTTCTTTAGGGTACACGGTACCGAACACATATACATGGCTTGTTAGTGATAACTATGCACTTCAATATGTGCTGTTCAGAACAAAATTGTGCATAGGGCAATCACGGCCGCTATACTGGTTCAAGGCCAGAAAGGCATAAGCTCAAAAAACAAAAAAACAGACCTTAGTGGAGGGGGACAAAAAAATGGTATACGGAAAAGAATTTGAACAAGTAGAAGTCGGACACGCAAACATCAAAGTAATTGGATGTGGTGGAGCCGGAACAAACATGACTAATTGGTTGTACTTAAAAGGAGTACAAGGCGCAGAAATCATTGCGTGTAATACTGATCAACAACACTTAAATATAATAGAAGCTGACAAAAAATTCCTACTAGGAAGAGATGTAACCAGAGGACTAGGATGCGGTGGATACCCTGAAAAAGGAGCTGAAGCAGCAAATGAAAGCCTAGGCGCAATCAAAGAGTCCCTAAAAAGTTCAGACATGGTATTTGTATGTGCAGGGATGGGAGGAGGAACAGGAACAGGATCCGCTCCAATCGTAGCACAAGTAGCAAAAGACATGGGCGCAATCGTAATCGGAACAGTAACCATGCCATTCAAGATTGAAAGAGCAAGAGTAGACAAAGCAGAATTTGGACTACAACAACTAAGAAAAGTATCTGATACAGTTATTGTAATAGACAACAACAGACTAGTTCAAATTGCAGGAAACCTACCAGTACAACAAGCTTTTGCAGTAGCAAATGAACTTGTAGCAACTATGATCAAAGGAATTGTTGAAACAATCGCAGTACCATCTTTAGTAAACTTGGACTATGCTGACGTAAGAACAATCATGACAAACGGAGACGTAGCAGCAATCGGAGTAGGTGCATCAGACACAGCAAACAGAGTAGAAGAAGCTGTTAAAGGCGCATTAAGTAATCCATTATTGGACATCAGTTACGAAGGAGCAAGCGGAGCAATCATCCACATACACGGTGGAACAGACATGACCCTTGATGAAATTAACAAAATAGGAGAAATAGTAACTGAAGCAATGGATGAAGATGCAAACGTCATCTGGGGAGCAAGAGTATCTGATGAAATGAAAGGAAAGATAACAGTTATGACAATCATAACCGGAGTCAAATCCCCATGGATACTTGGCAAACCATCAGCAAAACACGCTGAATCCGCAAGACAAAAATTGTCTTCAGAACTTGGCATTGAAATAGTAAGATAAACATCTTACTTATTTTTTATTTTCTTACTTCTTTGCCTTCACTTTTTTCTAAACCCCCAACGCTTGAAATCCGTGAAGGCGCTTTTTCTTTTTTTTTAATCATTTTTTTTTTTTTAGAATGCGTAAATTTATATATAGTTTAAGTTCCTATTAATGTATGATTAATTCTCAAAAAAAGAAAGTAATGCAAGAAATGCTGAAAATACTTGAACACATGCATATTTTATCGAAACAGGCCGCCTTAGAACAAAATAAAGATAAATTAAACAGTATGCGAACTGATTTCATTCTGCTTAACACTCAATATGCAAATATAGATTCAAGCATAATTCCGAACAGACTTAGTAGTGATCCGGAAGATTTAGGCACTTTGTTTGGTACAACAAGAAATGATTTAACAAATGTATTCAGTGATTGGATGTCTCTTGAATCAAGAAAAAAACCGCTTATTATTGCTGAAAGAAAGATAAAACTAATCAAACAAAAATTAAAAGAAATGACTGATTAAGCTTTCTTTTCTTCAAAACAAGCAAGAACGTACAATAAATCTGAAAGTCTGTTTATGTATTTGTAAACAACTGATCTAACTTTAGTTTCTCTTAGACTTGGAGTAAGTGCAATCTCAAGATCTCTACATCTTAATCTCGCTTCGTTTAATCTAACGCTAGTTTCTTTTCTGAATCTAACAAAAAAATTAGTTTTCTGATTAAACTTATCAATATTCTCTTCAAGAGCTTCAACATCAGAATCAGAAACAGCATCAGTCACATTCTTTCCTGGTTTTCCAAGACTTATTTCTCCCGCAGTCTGCCACAACTTTTTTTCAATATTTTCAAGAAGTTTAACAAGTTCATCTTCTTTCAGGATAGCCAAACTAGAATCTAGAGCTCCAAGCAAAAAATCGATTTTATTTCCTAGAATAATGATTGGATCATCTTTGGGAACACGTTCTCCATTATATTTGGACGTTGTTCCTTCATCCCCAGTTTTAGTATAAACTTTCATTTCTTACTTCTTTTCCATGAATCCACATTTACCACAAGACCATCTGTCTTTGTGAGCGCCCATGAAAATTCCAGGTCCACATTTAGGACATGATTTATTTTTTCTTTTTACTGAGTCTCCACCTACTTCGTAAATTTTTGACATTTGATTTGATTTTTTCTTGCCTTTTCCAGCTGCGCCTTTAGCTGCTGGCTTTCCTGCTGATTTTTTTGCTGCTGCCATAATTTATCCCTCTTATTCAGAAGCTCCTTTAGCTTCTTCTGATTTTGGTTCTTCCTTTTTAATTCCATTTTTATTAAGAACTTTAGGAAACTCAATAGCTTTCATTGCATCTTCAGTATCATAAACGTATGTTGATACAAGAGCAGTTCTACTTCCGTAGTGATTCTTGATTGACTTTACAATAACAAGACCTTCCTTGGCTTTTGCTTTTGTTGCAATTGATTGTTTCAATTGAGCTCTACTTGGTGTTATTTCTTCATAAGAAACTTCGACAAGAAGCTCTTGTCTTGGTAACGTAACTTTGTTCTGTGATATTATTTTTACATCCATCTTTATCTAACCTTTATAGCATATTCTCCCTTTTCTTCAAGTCCCATAATTTTTGCAATAGCTGATTTCTCAGGATTGACAACATATATTCTACCTTGCCAATTTGTAGTTGTGCCTGATGCAGGTTTATGCTCTTTGAAATTAGGATCATCCAGGAATTTTTTTGTTTTTCTACATACTTCTCTTTTAACAGCCATGATTGTTCACCTTATTCTTCTTTTGTTTTCTTTTTTCCTTTTTGTACTGCTTGATCATTTGACCATTCTTCTTTACCCAGACCATCTTGTCTCATAGTCAATCCAAGCTTCGGATTTGAAGGATCTTTGTAAGAAATAGAAATAATTCTTGCTCTGCATTTGTCTCCAACTTTTAGAACTCTTTTTGTATCTTTACCAAGAAGAGTTTTTTCTTTGTTGAAACTTACAAAATCATTCATTGTCTGACTTATATGAATCATTCCTTCTGCAGGACCAATGCTGATAAATGCTCCAAAATCTGCAATATCTTTTATTGTTCCAAGAACAACTTCTTGCATTTCTGGTAAAAATGTTAATAGTGTAAATTCAGCTTCGTAGAAATTAGCACCATCTCCTGGGATAATTACGCCATCATTAATTTTGTCTATTCCAGAAACATCAATAACTGTACCAAGTTCTCCAGAAATGTGGCCATCGTATTTAGATTTAATCTCCACAATCATAGCTTCTTCTAAATCAAGCTTGAATTTTTCTGGTGGTATTCTTATGAAGTCTTTAACTTTAATTTTATAAAACATTTATTCACCCCAAAGTCAGATGTTTTTTTTGTCTAAGCTGAATGACTCTAGCTCCTACTTTTTTGAGTTTCAGTCTTAAGTTTTTGTCCTGAGTTGCAATAATGGTCTTCTCAGGGTTCTTTTGAGCTAAATCTAGCAGAGCTTCGTCAGCGTATTTAGAAGTGGAACTGCTGAGTGTTTTTAAGTTTTTTTGTTTTATAAGGATTAAACCCAATTTTGCGTAAAATCCAGACTTACGTTTACCTTCTCTTTGAATAATTGTCTTTAATTCTTCCTCGCTTTTATCTAAAATGAACAAATCATATGGCTCACTTAGTAAATAATGTAGTTCTGTAAAGATGTCTACACCTAATTCTCCCGGGATGAGCACAAAATTAGTGTCGAGAATAACTTTAGTTTTATTATTTAGAAAATTCATCATTGTATTAAAGATTAATCCAAATCTTTTTATTGCTTTTCATTTTACTCAAAACATGCTAACAGAAACAGCAAAAAAAGCCTTAGAAAAGCAATCTTACAGAATAATTGGAACACATAGTGCTGTAAAAACTTGTGGCTGGACCAAAAAAATGGTGAAAGGAGAAGGTGGCTGTTACAAATTAAAATTCTACGGAATAATGAGTCATCAATGTTTACAAATGACAACATCAATCTCTTGTGCAAATAGGTGTACTTTTTGCTGGAGAGGATACAAAGCACCAGTTTCTAAAGAATGGGGATGGGCTGTTGATGATCCAGAAATGATTTTGAACAAAAGTCTAGAAGAACACTACGATTTGCTTGTAGGCTACAAAGGAAATTCAAAAACTAATCAACAATTATTTCAACAATCTAACACAGTAAAACATGTTGCGCTATCATTAACAGGAGAACCAATAATTTATCCAAGAATAAATGAATTACTCAAATTGTTTAATGGAAGAGGAATTTCAACATTCATGGTAACAAATGCTCAATATCCCGAGCAGATTCGCGATCTGAATCCAGTCACACAGCTATACTGTAGTGTCGATGCGCCTAATAAGGACTTGTTGAAAAAAATAGATCTGCCCTTATTTTCAGATTACTGGGAAAGAATGCTTAAAAGTTTGGAATTTCTTTCTCAAAAAAAAGAAAGAACTTGTATAAGATTAACAATAGTTAATAGTTTGAATGATGTTGAACCTGAAAACTATGCGCAACTTATTCAACTCGGAGATCCTGATTTTGTTGAAGTAAAAGGATACATGTTTGTAGGAGACTCAAGACAAAGATTAAATAAAGATAATATGCCTTGGCACGAGGATGTAGTTGCTTTTTCTAAAAAAATTTTGAAATTTCTTCCAGATTACGAATTAATTTCTGAACATATTCCTTCAAGAGTCGTTTTACTTGCTAAGAAAAAATTCTTTGTTGATGGAGAATGGAAAACATGGATTGACTTTGAAAAATGGGAAAAATTAATTAATTCTGAAAAAAACTTTACATCTTTAGATTTTGTTAAAAAAACTCCTTCTGTAGGAATTTCAGGAAGAAAAATAAAAGAAGAAGTTGAAAAAAAGAAAGGAATATACGTTAACGAAGAAACAGAAGAACTGGAGTTTTGGAAAGAAAACAAAGATGATTCTTCTAAAGATTCAAATGATGATGGATGTTAAATTTCTATTATGATTCCTTCAGGACCTGGATTTACTAGTAGTGTTTTTCCTAAAGTGTCTTGAACTCCTGACGCTTCGTGAATATGTCCAGAAATTGCTATCGTTGGTTGAACTCTTTTAATGAAATTTCTATATGCTTTACTTCCTACATGTTTGCCTGACCAAATAATATCTAGTTTTGTTTTTAGAGGAGGAGCATGAGTCATAAGTATGCTGTATTTAGATGATTTGATTGCATCCTCAAAAATTGACTGAAGACTCTCAAATTCTTTATCTTCTTTTGATGGGCCGTAATAAAATCCTCCGCCACCATGACAAACAATAACTACATCCTTAAATCTTAAAATTTGCTTATCGACAAACTTTATGTTTTTTGTACTCATACAAGCTTTAGCCAAATCGTGAGCCTCCTCATGGTTTCCATGTAGAATATAAATTGGTTTGTTTAATTCATCAAGAAGACTAAGTATTTCTGCTAAATTTGTTTCATAAACAGAAATATCTCCTGCACAAAGTATGAAATCAACTTCTTTTGCTTTTTGTTTTAATCCTTCCATAAATTCATAATCTTCATGAAGGTCCGTAAATGCTAATATTTTCATGTATTTTCGAATTGAGTTTTTTTTATAAATATTTCTTGTACGAGGTTTTGGAACAATTTTTTTAAAGATATATTGAAGCATTTATTGGTGTTTGATAAGCATTAGCGGACTTTAAACTTGAAAAAAAAGCTTGCAGAGTCTTCTTTTAGTGAAATACCGTCATTAATGCTATATTATTGAGCCATAGAAATATTTATATAGTTCTTTATACTCTGCAAATGCATTAAACCTTATGTTTTTATTCAAAAAAACTCAGTTAAGGCAAATTAATCCAGATTAGGTGAAAAAAATGAACCAAGTGCAAACCGACATCGCCACAGATTTTTATGAAGATTATTCTCCAAAAGGACACTTATATTTGCAAAATGATGGTTCTCTTGATTGGTCTATTCAAAAAGAGTTTGCTGCACAAAATAGAACTTTTGTTGGCGATATTATAACAGGATATTCTGAAGCATTCAAGGAGTTATATTCTTTGGTAAAAAAAACTGCTTCTCAAGTTAAAGATTACTTTGGTAGAAATGTCGTGGCTGGGAAATCTGCTCAAAAAAATAATGGATCAATTGATGATTTAATTGAAGCTAGTTCTTTAGACTCTGAACAGGCAAGATTTTTGTTGATGACTGCTTTGCAAAAGCAAGTTTCAGAAAATGTAAACAAATATTTTTCTGAAAATTCCTATGATGATACTTTGGTGACAAAGGTAAAAACAGCATATGATTTTGCTGTGAAAAATTCGACTCTTGCACTTAGTAAAGAAGAAGTTATGGGTGCGCTTACAGATGTTATGGGTCAAGATCAGAATTTAGAAAGTTCATCTGTATTGAGAACTTATGCAAACAGGTTTGTTAATAATACTGTATCTGACACACTAGCTAAAAATAGAGAAATTCAAGGAAAGTACTCAATACCTAGAATGAACTTGAAAGTATATTCTGATCCAGTTTTAATAAATTAGTTTTTTTCATAATATTTATATAGGTGGAAGAGTTCGCTAAAGCAAATCGTAATCACTGAGGAGTGAATACGTATTGTTGATTAAATTTTTTTAAATGGGGGAAATAAAAAATGATGGGTAAGAAATTAACTATTGTAAAAGTACTTTACGCTAGACCTCATTTGGGGGGAAGTGGAAAAGTAGGATTGGAAATAGGTAAAGAACTAGCTAGACGAGGTCATGATGTTCATATAGTAAGTTATCCAGATACATATCTTAGCGAAGATGAAAGTAAATTATTGAAACTTCACCCCGTTGCGGAGATAGGTTACGATTCTTTCAAAGTTCCTCCAACTGGTTTAATTTTTCCTAGTACAATAAGAAATCTTGCAAATGAATTAAAAATAGATATCTTACACGCACATTACGCTATTCAACACGGAGAAGCAGTAGTAGACGGACGAGATATAATAAAGATGGATAAACACATATTAAAGTATGATTCAGATCCGAAAGCAATAATAACTTGTCACGGAACAGATATTAGTATAAATGGATATAAAAGTGCTATAGGTCCCGCTTTGAGACTTAAATTATCTCAAGCAGATTATTTAACATTTGTATCTCATGAACTTCAAGATCAAGCAAAGAAATTATTTAATTTTGAAAAAGGTAAAGTTATTAACAATTTTATTGATGAAACTGAATTTAAACCTGATTTTGATGGAAGTTTAAGAGTAAAAGTCAGAGAGGAATTAGGAATTCCAAATGATGCTTTAGTTTTTTACCACACTTCTAATTTTAGAAGAGTAAAAAATACTCCTTCTATTGTTGAAGCGTTTAATGTGGCAACAAAAAATCCTGATTTTCCAGAAACTGCTCAATTGCTTTTTTTTGGAACAGGTCCTGAAAAAACACAAACTCAATCATTAGTCTCAAAATATGGTTTAGAAAATAGAGTAAAATTCACAGACGTAATACAATATGAACTTATGCCAAGATATATTCATGCAGGAGACATACACTTATTACCGTCTTTATCAGAAGCATGTCCTTTAGTTAATTTAGAAGCAATGGCTGTTATGAAACCTATAATTGCATCCAATGCTGGAGGTATAGCTGAGGCCGTTGTTCACGGTTTAAATGGATATCTCTTCGAATTGGGAGATTTGGATTCATTCTCTAATTATATGGTAGAACTAGCAACAGATAAGAATAAACGACTTAGCATGGGAGAAGAAGGATACAAAATTCTAAATTCTAAATTTTCAAGAAAGAATATAGGAGATGCATATGAGCAATTGTATTATTCCTTAATTAATAATACTCAGAGTTGATGTTACATGAATGTATTAGCAGTAATAGCACATCCTGATGATGAAACTTGTTTTGCAGGATTCATTAAGAAAGTAACTAATTCAGGAGGAAAAGTCTTAATTGTTTGTTATACAGGAAGAAAACAACGTGAAATAGAATTAAAAAATAGTTGTAACGTTCTTGGAGCTAAATGTATTCTTTTAGGATTCAAAGATTTAAGTCTTAAAACTAGTTTGTCTCAAGAAAAAGAAATAAAACGATTAAAAGAAATAATAGTGAAATTTAAACCAGAAATTTTGATTACCATGAGTTCTTATGATTATCATCCTGATCATAAAGTTTTAAATGAACTTGTCAGACTTGCAGCTGAGTTTGCATCGCATGGAGAAGTTGATAAAGCGTGGTTAGTAAAAAAAATATTAACTTTTGAGGATAATAATCTTCTTCCGTATCCAGATTTAATTATTGATATTACTGATGAGTTCTCTTACAAATTATTATCTTTGAAACAGCACGTTTCTCAACTAAGTTCTGCATACAAAAAAAATTATTACACTGATTTGGCAATAAAATTGGCTGAGTTAAGAGGAGTGATGGGTGGATGTAAATATGCTGAAGCTTGTAATGAAATTATTTTGCCTGTACACGGAAATTTTTATTGTGAAAATAGATTAATAAAAAATAGCGAGGATGTAATTTCTTATGGTAAAAAATGATAAAGACTATGCAGTTATTTTAGATTTATCTTCAGAAAATGCTGTTGGTGTTGTAAGAAGTTTAGCTCTAGAAAAAATACCTGTTGCAGGATTTCACATTGAGGGAAAATATCCTCATGCATTTTATTCAAAAAATCTTGACATAAAAAAGATTTTGAAAGATAAAGATTCATTTATTGAACACCTGGTGAAGTTTGGCGAATCTCAAAATAATAAAGGAATTATTTTTTGTACAAGCGATACATATTTAGCAATAGCCCAAGAATTTTCTGAAGTTCTTTCTAAATATTTTATTGTCCCTAATTCTAGAACAGAAGATGTAAGAAATATTATTGATAAAAGAAATATTTTAAGTTACGCAAAGAAATCAGGATTCGAAGTTCCAATACATTCAGCTTTATCTGATGAGGCAGTTTCAAATTTTGATTTTCCAGTAATTTTAAAACCAACACACAGCATAGGTAGATCAAAATCAGACATGTTTGTGTTGAATGGAAAAAAAGAAATTAAAGAAAAAAGAAATTATTTATTGGATAAATATGGGGATATGGAAGTTGAACAATTTATTCCCGGATCATTTGATAATCAAATAGAAGTTCATTTCTATAAATCTAATTCTGGAAAGACTTATATTGGTGGCATGTTAAGATATGGTGTTAATTATAAAGAGGATGGACTTGTGACTTTATTAAGTTCAGTGGATAAATCTGATTGGTTTGAAGATTTATTAGAACCGACGGAAAATTTTTCTAATTTAATAGATTTTAATGGCGCGGTTGATTTAAATCTGAAGATAAGTTCAGAAGATAATAAAAAATATTTTTATGAAGCAAATTTAAGAACGAGTGCTAATTTATTTTTAGATACTCTATTTGGATTGAATTTGCCAGCAATTATGTACTTGGATCAAAATAATAAAAAATATGATCATTTACTTAATAAGCCTTATCAACTAAATAAATTCTGGGTATCAGATAGGCTGATAGATGTTTCACTTGAACAAGGACTAGTAACTAAAGAAGAAGTTGAATTTATGTTAAATAATGGTGTTAGATCAATTTATGATTCTGCCGATTCTTCTATGTTTACAGAAGCAGAAAAAAGTGGCAATTTATTATTGAAGATAAAAAAATAAAAATTTTGTAATTATAAAGCATATTTTTTATTTTTGAATACGTTTCCAACTATTGGTGTTGGTTCAAATTTAAACACTTCTGCAAATTTGCAACCTGTTTGAAATCCTCTGTATTCTGCTTTTTTGCTGATCATATCAACATAAAAATTATCATTTTTTACATTTTGTGATTTGTGTTTTGATTGTGCTTCAATTATTTTTTCTACATATTCAGTTATATCTACAGCTACATGATATTCTTGATGAAGTGAGTGATTTTCTGTGAGTAAAAGTCCTCTTGTCAACCAGCCATCTTTTGGGACTGCTGCTTTTCTTGCTGCATTCTTTACGATGTTGTATAGGTATCTGTGATGTACATGATAATCATCATCACCACGATGAGTTATTATAACATCTGGTTTAAATGAAATTATGCGTTGAACTAAATCTAATTCTCTTTCCCAATAATCTTTGTCGTAATCAGGATATGGTATTTTCAGTAAATCATATTTAATATTAAGAACTTTTGCGGCTTCAGCCATTTCTTCTTGCCTGTGTGTATTTTCTGCTCCACCATCCCAACAAATTATCTTTGATGTGCCTCCATAGTCTTGATTTTTCATTAATGTTCCTGCGGCATTCATTTCATCATCTGCATGAGCAAATATTGCAAGAATATTTGAAGGAAATTGAAGTATCGGTGTAGCCATAAAATCAGTTTTAGTGTTATTCATCTCTTTTTAGTAGTTACTTGATATTTATATAATTTTCTTAATAAAGTGGTGGTGGGCATATGGGCATTGGTATACAAAAAGGTATACAAATCGAAATATTTATATATCAGTTCCGCTTTTGTGTATAACATGGTTATCCTATTTGACCAATACAATATGCCTGAGAACATCTTCGAAATAATTTTCTCCACGAATCAACAAGTAGTAGTTGCAAATATGTTGATGGAAGAGATGAAAACTCGTGGCGGAGAAATAGGAAAAACAGAAATGAGTATGTTCGCAACAGCACTCCACGACGGAGTAACTCTAGAATCAAAGGATCCTTCTCCCTTAAGAAAAAAACCGGTTGTAATATCTTACAACAAAAGACAATTTTATGACAGAATACTCACACCTATGAAAACAATGGGAATAATAGATTACGATTTGTACAAGAAAACGTACAAGTTAAGTGAGAAGTTTAACAAAGACATGATGAGAATAGGACTAATGTGGCTACAAGAACTAAGAAGGCCACCGAAAGCGTTTAGCATAAAGACGACAGAACAAAAAAAATAAATCACAAATCACGTTGAGGGCTCCCAGCCGTTTTCTCTAACCACCCTCCCCTAACAAAACCTGGGAGCATCCTTATTTTTCTTTTTTTGAATTTTTTTTATTTTAAAGATCAATTTCTAGAATAGTTTTTAATTCAAGTTGTGCATTTTAATTATTTCAATGTGCTTATATCATTGATGTAAATACTGCGCCTAGAACTATTAAGAAGAATTGATATAACAATACTGCAACAGCTACGAAGAATGGAATATATCTAACTCCGCTCTTAATATCTCCTCTTTGAATTATTGAAAGAATCATGGATGCAAAGATGGAAATAATTGACAACGCTAAAGAGGAGAAAACTTTAAAATCATCTACCTTCAACGAACCAGCTTCAAATTTAAACGGAACACTACTTGTTCCTTGCTGAAGTGCGGGAGCAATTTGAGTCATAACATTAATTAAAATAGAAAGAAGATTAAATGCTAAAGCGAAAAGCAACGGACTAATAACCATAACAATTGCACCAATAAAAATTGTGAACATTAAAGTATTAGCGGCCATTTCGTCTTTGATTAATTTAGTTTTTCTAAGAATATCAATGGATTGATCAAGAACGCTCGCAATCTTACCTCCACTTTCAAGTTCTCCAACGATGATGCTAAGAGTTCTTTTAAGAGTAGGAGAATCATATTTCTGTGAGAATTCCATTAAAGCTTCAGAAAGATCACTTCCAGTCATTACTCTTTTTGAAACATAACTCATTTCATCTGCAAGAATTCCGAATTCAGGTTTAATTGAAGACCACAAAGAACGTTCAAACGATAAACCTCCTTTCAAATTAGTTGATACAAGTATTAGATAATCAGGAAGAACAAGTTCAATATCTTTCATTCTTCCATAAATTTTCATGTTTATGTAAAAGTAAAATCCTGCCATAATTACAATTGTTAAAATTGTGGTGCACAAAGTCCAGAATAGAAATGCGTATATTCCAACTACAACGGGCGCATTATCTGAGATAAAACTGAAAATATTAAATCCAAAATAAATTGCAGCAGTGCCCGCAACCACTAGGAAAAAAAGAATTGTGAATGCCTTGTAAGGAACTGAGTAAAGTCCACCTTTTGCTAAATATAAACGAAGAGTTGGTCGATATTTATTCGGAACGAAAGATTTGCCAAGCTCCTCTAAAAAATCCTCTGTTTGTTCTCTGTCAATCATCATTTTAATCACAAATTAATATTTGGTCTCGAACTTCTATATACAATAAGGAACATTCCTTGAAGTATTGCTAGGAAAAAAAGTATAACTCCGAAAAAAGTTGCATCAACTTGAATGGATGCCATACTAGCAATAATTATGAAAATAGTTAATCCAAGACTAGGCAATACTACTGCAAACAACATGTAAAATAATGTAATGCTGCTTAGTTTCTTTCCATATCTGTTAATTTCAATTAATTGTTCATCTGCAATCTCATTAAGTGTTGCATCTAAAAACTGGGTTACGTCTATTCCTATTTTAAGTGCGTTTCCAATTTGAAATAAAATCTTTCTAAATTTTGCAGAAGGAGAATATTCTGCTGCTTCTGTAAGAGCACGTTCAATTGGTTTGCCCATTTCTATATCTTTAACAATCTCTTTGAAATGTTGATTTGCAATTCCATAACTAGATGCAGCATCGATTAATGCATTCATTAAAGGTTCTCCAGAATTAAGTTTAACAAGCAAATATCTTCCTGCAAACAAAACATCCTTATCTATATCCTTCTTTCGTTTATTTATTCTAGAATTAATTTTTAACATATTAAATCTATAAAATACTGACAGAAATATTAAAAAGATGAAGGGTAATAAAAATACAGGCCCTCCTGATTTATCAAATAGGAAAAATAAAATAACAGTCAAGGAAAAGCTCATTCCTAAAGTCATACTTATACTTTGTTTAACAAACTCTTCCGGAGTTACATCTAGTCTTGCCATTCTAAGCTTTTTTTTAAGTTCAGGATTTCTTGCTACAAGTGCTGCTGCTAGACTCATGTTATTCAAACCAACTTTAATTTTCCAGTATAATAATTTGCCATAATTCTTCCAATATCATTAATATCATAAATCTTCTTTTTAACAAGCCAATTAAGAATTTGTTCTTTTTGCTTTAAATCATAAATTATCTGATCATTAGTTATTCCGGTGTATAGTGAAATCAACTTGAATACAACTTGAGAATCATTAACTTGCTCGTGAATATCATCAATTGCATTTAGTTGAATCATAACATTAGGATCTCCTGCTTTTGTAACTTCCGCGATTTGAAATGTTCTTCTTTTTCCAGTTCTTCTATTTCTGTTCTGAACAAGAATCAATCCGAGAGAAGACAACATTGCTTTAGGAATATCAATTGGAGGATTAGTAAGTCTTGTTATTGTTTCATCAGCAGTATTTGCGTGAATAGTTGCATATACTGAGTGTCCAGTATGCATAGCTTCCATTAATACTTCAGCTTCTTGCTTTCTTCTAATTTCTCCTACTAGAATTCTATCTGGTCTCATTCTTAAACTGTTTACAAGCAAATCAAGCATAGTAACTCCACCTTTTCCTTCTGGGTTGGCCATTCTTGTTTCCATAGGAACCCAGTGAAGATTCTTAGCTAATTCCAATTCACGAGTATCTTCAATTGAAATAATTCTTTGATTTGGAGGAAAGAAATTACTAATTACGTTTAACATAGATGTTTTTCCAGAACCTGTTCCTCCCGCAATTAGAATGGACAATTCATATTGAATTCCTAACCAAATAATTGCAGCAGCTGCAGCACTGATTGTATTTGCTTCTATAAATTTAGTAATTGTCCAAGGATCTTCTGCGAACTTTCTTATGGTTATAGTGTTACCTTTTGTAGAAATAGGATAAAGCGTTGCGTTTACTCTGTCTCCAGTCATCAAGTGTGCGTCAAGTAAAGGATTAAGAACAGTAATTTCTTTATTAACGTCTCTAGCAATCATAGTCGAATAATGTCTAATTCTGGCTTCTGTAACCATTTTAATATTTGTTTCAAGCCAACCGAATTTCTTGTGATAAACCCAAACAGGATCAACGTGATTATTGATAACAATTTCTTCTAAATTCGCATCTTTTAACAATAATTCAATTTTACCAAGACCTAAGTTTTCTTCAAGCAAATAATCAATAAGAGTATTTTTCGTATCTTCATTGGATTCAGGAAAATACTTGCTTATTAATTTAGATAAACTAACTGTAAATTTTTTCTTCATGCTGTCAATATCTTCTTGTCTACTTCTTTCAATCTCTTCTAGATCTAATTTAGAAATGAACTCTTCTCTAATTTTTTCTAAAACAATTTTAGTTGTATCAGAAATATTTGTTAAAGAAATAATATATTGAGGAACATATTTATCATCTCTTGTAATTATTTCTACATCTACTTTGATTCCGTTTGCATTTAAAGAATATTTGTCCAATAATTTTCGTTTAACTTCAACCATGTTGCATCACTTGACCCTGAGTTACAGGTGCCTGTGCCCCCTTCTCTTTTAATCTTTTAACAAATTCAACTCTCTGATTAATAATGTCTATTTTTGCATTTAATATGGATCTTACATGTTTATATTCATCAGGAATACTGCTTGCAATATGTTTCAATTCTATAATTTTAGCACGAGCAGCATTAAAATCTGAATTCTTAACATCTATTTTTATTTTATTAATTATTCCCTCAATTTCATTTGCTCTTAAATATTTTTGCGCATTATCTTTAACGCTTGCAAGTAATCTTTTTGTATCTTCTTCATGTCTTTTAGCATCTTCTACAACATCTTTTCTCAACTTCTGCAGCTGCATAAAATAAGCTAGAAGATCATTGTATAATTCTTTTTTTCTTTCTGCAAAAGAAGGAGGATATTGTTCAAAACAAATCTTCATTTCTTCGTAATATTTTATTGAGGTCGGAACGTCCTTTTTTCTAATACTCAAAAATAGATTTTTATTGATTATTTTTAATTTATCCTCAAGGTGCTCTCTGAAAGTTAATTCTCTATCTCTTTGGAGTTTTAATTTTTCTTCCCTAGCTTCATGTCTGCTTTCAAAAACTGTTATTTTATCAATCGGTCCCTGATCTAACTGTCTAGATTGATGAAGTAATTCAAGATCTTCTTTTAATTTGCTTGGTTGAGGATTTAATCTTATAAATTCTGAAATAAGTCTTGTTAATTCTAAAATTCTGTTGAAATAAATTTCTTTGTATACATCTGCCGAAGAAAGATGATTGTATTTGTCTATTGTATTTTCAAGAAGTTTACTTGCTAAAGCCACATTGTTTTTTGCTAAAGCATCGATCATTTCAGAAGGATCACTTAAACTATTATTATCTACGGAACCTGTATTTTGAAGAGCTCTTTTTCTATCAAGAAATTCTACCATGTCTTGTTCGAAAAACCTCTCTAAATCTATTTCTGTTCCAGTCATTACTTACATCTCCGCCGCTCTCTTTTTATATTCAAGCCACAATGTGTCAGCATTTTTTAGACCTCTTTTTCCAGCTTCAATATAAAATAATTTTTTCATAAGTTCTAATCTTTGAATAACGTGATTTCTCCATACATATTCGGTTTTATCAACAGGAACAGAGCTCTTCTGTGCACGTTCCTTGAATCCTTTTTTGTAATCCAAAAAATCTTTTCTTGAAATTGCTTTATCTTCTGCAGTAGCCTCTGTCTTTTGAATTAAATAAACCAAAGGTTTTGTAAAATTGTACTCTAATCCAATAATTTTCTCTTCTACTAAAAAATCAATCCACCTTTGTAGAACTGCTTCTGGAACATTAAGGGAAATAGCAACTTCTCTAAGTTCTACCTTTCCTTTATCTTTCAAGAAATGAACTAGCCTATCGACGCCAGTCTCAACACTCTTTGATTCCTGTTCGATCATTAAAAATCCACACCCTCTTTTAAGAGACCTCAGCAAACATTCTATTTAAAACTTTCTAATTTAACTGAGGAGAATGTCCAAATAATTACCAGAAAAAAGCGCCAACAACTAATAGAATAATTCCTACTGTGATCATTATCCAAGCAGCTTTACCTAAACTATCTAAATTTGTAAAATATGATCCAATGTCCTCAAATACTTTTTTTAAATCAGATAAATCTACTCCGTTTACCATTTTAAACTCTTATTACTCCTTCACACAAAACTTTCTTGTTTATGCATTTAACACAAGTATACTCGCTAAAAACAGAATTCCCAGAATTCATTTTACCAGTTTTTCTCATTTCTGAACCGCATTTGTCACATCTAATATTACTCATAAGGCACCTCTTGTCCTATGTTCATATATTCTGTCCCTGAAACGCATTTGAGCCTATATAAATATTTGCATTTAGAGAGAAAGGGCTTCATTTGTACTTGTGAAAAGATATTACGAAAAATATATAAATTTACCAAAAAGGATGCAGTAAATGGAACGAGAAGAAGACGGTTTGGAAGAAGTATACGATGATGAAGCTAGAGAAGATTTAGTCGAAAACGACGAAATTTCTCCTGAAGAAGAAGGTTTTATGGCGGGATACGAAGAACATAAAGAAAAAGCAAAAAAAGAACTTGAAGGCGATGACGCCTATGAAAAAGCTTTTGATTCTGCTGAAAAACCTAAAAAAAGAAGGTAAAAGCTCAGCTTATTCTTTTATTTTTTATTTCTTCAAGAAGTTCAGCTATGAACTGTTCTGTTTTTTTTGCACCAAGAATCGAACCTGATCTGGTTCTAACATTGACGCTTTCAGACTCTTGTTCTTTGTCACCGATAACAACAATGTAATTTGCTTGTTCTAGTTGAGCATCTCTAACTTTCTTATTGATTGATTCAGATCTATAATCTTTCTCAACTCTTATATTTTGATTTGATAACTTTTCATAAACACTGTCTGCAAAAACTTCATGCCTTTCTGATATGGTTAAAAGTTTAACTTGAATTGGACTTAACCACAAAGGGAATCTTCCTGCAAAGTGCTCAACAAGAATTCCAAGAAATCGTTCAAGTGATCCCAAAATCGCTCTGTGAATCATTAAAGGAGTATGCTTAGAACCATCTTGGCCTTCATATGTTGCATCAAATCTTAAGGGCATTTGAAAATCTAACTGGATTGTTGCACACTGCCATTCTCTATTTAGTGCATCAGTTATTCTAATATCTATTTTAGGTCCATAAAATGCTCCATCTCCTTTGCTTATTTTGAAAGGAATCTTTTTTGAGTCTAAGGATGAAATCAATGCGTGTTCAGCTTTTTCCCATAATGCGTCAGAACCCATTGCTTTTTCTGGTTTAGTTCCAATGCTTATTTTATAAGTCATTTCAAAGACTTTTGTATAAACGTAATCAACGAAATCAAGCAAAGCAAAAATTTCGTCTTGCATTTGATCTTCGGTGCAAAAAATATGTGCATCGTCTTGGCTGAATTTTCTTACTCTTGTTAATCCACCTAAAACTCCTTTTAATTCATTTCTGTGTAATGGTGCAAAGTCAGCAACTCTCCAGGGTAAATCTCTGTAACTCTTAGTTTTTGTTTTATACATTAATAAATGACTAGGACAATTCATTGGCTTAAGTGAGAATTCTCTACCGTCAACATTTAGAAGAAACATGTCTTCTTTATAATGTTCCCAATGACCTGAAATTTCCCATAGTGCTTTGTCATAGATTAAAGGAGTAATAACTTCATCATATCCTCTTTTTTTATACTCGCTTCTAACAAAAGTCAACAGTTCATTGTACATTGCTGCACCTTTTGGGAAAAAGAAAGGAGAGCCGGGACTATATTCGTGAAATTGAAATAAATCTAAAGCTTTTCCTAATTTTCTATGATCTCGCTTTTCAGCTTCTTCAATTAAAGTTAAGTAAGAGGTTAACTCTTTTTTATCAGGGAAACTAATTCCATAAACTCTTTGAAGTTGTTTATTTTTTGAATCGCCCCGCCAATAAGCACCCGCAACTTTTAAAAGTTTGAATGCTTTAATCATTCCTGTTCTAGGAAGATGAGGTCCTCTACAAAGATCGAAAAATTCACCTTGGGTGTAAAGTGAGACAGTATCAGATTTTTCTGTTTTACCTTCTCCGAACTCTTCAATATTTTTTATTATTTCTTGTTTGTAATCGTTTCCAGAAAATAACTTTAATGCTTCTTTTGTGCTAATTTCTTTTCTTTTTATTTCTATATCTTCTTTGACGATCTTTTTCATTTCTTCTTCTATTTTGATAAGATCTTCTGGTTTGAAAGGAGGATGATCAACATCATAATAAAATCCCTCAGAAACAACAGGACCTATTGTTAATTTTGCCTCGGGAAAAACTCGCACTAATGCTTGAGCCATTAGATGTGCAGAAGAATGTCTGAAAATAGTTTTTCCTTCTTCATCTTCAAACGTTAAAATTTTGAAATCCCCTGATTCACTGAGTGGAGCATTTAGATCAAACAATGTATTATTTAATTTAATGCCAACGGCTTTTCTTAGAAGACCTTCGCTGATGCCTTGAGTGATTGTCGTTCCAGTAATTCCTGCATCAAATTCTTTCTTTGAACCATCTGGAAAAACTAAGTTTATTTTGTTTTTTGACATTTACAATCACTAACTAATAAGTAAAGTAATTTTTTTATAAAACTTTCTAGAAAATTTGCGTTATCGGGGAAATTAGGAATTTATTTACCACTTACCTTGTAAGAATAAGTATTTCTTTTTCCAGTATTTTTGTATTTTATTATGTTAGTCTTTCTTAATTTTTTTAAAGACATTGTAACAGAACCAATGCTCACACCTAGAGCTTCACTTATCTCCTTCGAAGTAAACCACTTGTTTTTATTCTTACAGAGAAAGTCATAAACTTCTTGTTGACCCATGGATTAATTCTTGATGCTTGTACTATATAAGCTTTTGGGTTTTAAACAAATTGCCACTGTAAAGATTAAGCAAAACATTTAAATAACTGTTTGAAGCAAAGAGTATAATGGGTGAGGAAAATATTCTGCAGAATAGGATTATTTTTGGAGTTATTTTTATTATAATGATTGGTGTTGCACTTTTTTTAAATACCTCAAATGTTAATGCCTCCACTGATATAAGCATAAGCGCATGTACTGGAGTTTATACTTGTGGTCAAAATGTAAATACTACAGGATATGGTGCAGTTGAATTATGTGACACTTGTTTTGCATGTGGTGTCTCAGATGGTGTTTGTCCATCCTTTTATTCTGACGGTTTAAATGAATCAAATTTAACTAAGAGCTCTGTGCTAATGAAAATAAGTGAATTATCAAGGCCGAGTGTAAACTCTTCCTATATTATTAATTATCCTACAGGAAATCAGGCTTGCTCAGTTATTGGTGGAGCTTGTGCGCTTGTTGAATATAGATTAAATAACGGAGAAACTGCAGAAGATTTGAATTCTTCTGGAAGCATATGGCAAGAATCACAAGATGTTACGTGTACTAGAACTATTACTGCAGGAAATTATCCTGAAGCATATAGAGCAATATGCGAATCAGTTCCAAGAACTGCAAGTTGTGATGAATGTCCGGATCCCGATTGTACAGTTCAATTAGCAGGAATAACATATAACAAAAAAACTAATCAATTAATAGACAATGCTATGGTGAATATTAGATCAGATATAAATCCAGCAATATCAACAACATCGACCTCGAATGATGGTTATTATTCAATGAACGCTACCGCAGGAAATGTTTTGTTATTATGTTCGGCAGCAGGATTTTTACCAACTCAAAAAGAAATATATTTGGCTGCGGGAAAAAATTTAATTGACTGTCCTTTAAGTTATGCTGCATGTTCTGCAGAATGTACTCTTCCTGATGAAAATGGTGCAAACATTTGTAGATCAAATTGTCATGAAGAAAACGGATGTTACTTCCAAATCGATCCAACATATGGCTTTATCGGAGATGTCTGTGAAGGAGTAGCTGCAGGAAGCTTTGTAACTCTTGAAAGAATAAATGCAACACATATCAAAGGAGTTTCTTGTTGTGAAGGAGCAGTTGTAATAAGAGAAAGCCCTCAGTTCACTGTAGGAGGAGATAATATTAAGAATCTTATAACTAAAAATTTCAGAAAAGAACTTAATGGGGTTCCGGTCACTTTAAAGATAATTGCTTATGAACTTAATTATTAATAAACAAAAACCATGATGCCTTTTCTTTTTATCAAAAACATTTTATATGATGAAGTTCCTGTGCGAGTTATTATTATGAAAAAAAGGTGAGGAAGAAATCAAACAATTTAATAATTCTAAAAAAGGATCAGTATTCTTCACAATAGATATATTAATTGCGGGAATGATAATAATATCAACAATATTTATAGTTCTTTCATTTTTTTCCAGTCAACCAAAAACAGAAGACACAATAGATTATTTAGACAATTACATAAACTACATAACTAATACAAAAATGTCTCAATTCAGAAGCAGTTATAAGTTTATATACAACGATCCTTACGAACCTGATCCAGATTTATCTGTTCAACAAAAACTATTTGTATTATATACAGAAAATGCAACAACAAAAATTACTGGATTTATTGGAAATTTTTCAGCAGTTGTAATTCCTGATAACATAGGTGTAGAATATGAACTAAATGGGACGGTTCTATATCAAAAAAATAATGATACAATAAATTATTCTAATACTCAATTTAGTAGATCAATTGTAACATACTTTTATGCTGATGGTGTAATAAATGGTCCTGTTTTAACAAAAATAACGATGTGGTCATGATGAAAAAAATTAATAAGAAAGGGATAATATTTACGATTCTTGCTCTATTGATAAGTAGCATTGTAATTACTTTATTTTTTTCATTTAAAGAAGTTCCTTTAGATAATTCTTCACAAAACATAAAAATAAGAATACAACAAGTAAATATGTACATAACTCAAGTTGAAATGTACATAAAAGATGTTACAAAAATTTCAACATTAAGTGCATTAGATTTTGCAATAAATCAAATGATTGATCAAAACGCATACTACTCTGATTTTGATTCAGCTTTACAAAGATGTATGATCTCAGGAGTTTTGCCTACGCCCGGAAATGAAGGTGCCGTTATTGCGTGTCCAGATTCTGCTAAACTTCAAGCAAACATCAACGAAATAGGTGCTTTCGCTGCAGAAAATCTAACAATACAATCAGTCGTTAGAGTAAATAATATAAAATTAACACAAACTACGCCTTGGCAAATTATTGTGACTGTAAATTATTCAATAAAAGTTGAAGATTCCTACGCAACATGGGATGCAGTAAAAACTTTAAATCAAACTGTAAATATTGTCGGATTGAATGATCCAACTTACTGGATTGTACAGCCTTCTTTAAGTTCTTATAAATATCTTAATGCATTCAAACAAGTTGAGAATCAAGGTTTATGGCTTGAGACTCCTTCAACTGCAAATTATGTTACGGTTAATAAAATATATTTCAAATATGAAAATGCTCCAAGCTTCTTAAATAGAGTAAGAGGAAACATGTCTAATTCAACTTGTTGTGGAATTGCATCAATTGTTCCGCCACTAGATTCTATTTCAAATCCAGATTTAAGTAACCTTGATTATATTTTCTGGAAAAATAATATTTGTTCGGGAATAGAAGAAAATCAATATTATAGATTTAATTTCTGGAAATCAGGAATGACAGAAATTGATAGACTTTCAAGGGTAATACCCGAATCAGGATATGGACTCAATGGGTCGATTGTTCCTCCTTCATTTGCAACATTCGTGAATATGACTAACACATCTTATATTGATGTTTTAACTCCAACTTGTACCCCAATAATTTAATATTTTAACAATTTGCCGTCTAATTTTATGATGGGTTCTTTGAATACTTGATCAAGATGAATTATTGATTTTATGTCTCCGCCGAACCACGCATTACTTCCAATAGCAACGTGTGCAGTACCATAAGCTTTTTCATCAATAATTGTAGAACCTATGATTTTTGCTTTATTATTCAATCCAATTCCAAGTTCTCCAATTCTCCAAATTGTTTCAGGATGCTTAGATTTAAGATGCGCCCATTCTAAAGTATCTCTAAGAAGTTTAGCTTCAAAACCCCCACTAATATTGTGAATGAACCCTTTTTTTATATCGACACGTATAGGATGTTTAACAAGAATAGTTCTATCTTTAATTCTTGCACTACCATCTATCACTAGAGTGCCTTCAACATTATTTCTTAAAGGAGGCATGTACACTTCGCTTCCAGGGAGATTTCCGCCGGTGCCCGGTTCAGTATAAACACCGGAAGCACTGCAACACTCAACTCCTTTAATGTTGAACGTCAAATCAGTTCCAGCCTTAGTTGTAACATTAATCTCATTAGCTGAAGTGATTTTTTCTTTCAACTGTTTAGTTTTACTATCCAGCGCTTTATAATCTACATCCAGACAATCAATAATAAAAGGCAACATTTCGTTTCTAACACTACCAAGACTACTAGAAGAAACAAATCTGTGTTGATTTTCTTTTATGTAAGTTCTCAGACTTTTTCCAATTGATTGAAGATTTCCAACTCTATTTGAAATATTAATGACAAGAACGCTTTTCTTTGGTAACGAACTTATTTTCTTAACTACTACATCATCTGCAGGCTCACTTCTAGCCTTATAATTTTGATAAATTGTTTCATACTTAATACCCAATTCTTCTGCAGCTAAAGCATAGGCATTAGTCATAATGGGTGCAACAAGATTATCATTCAAGCCTTTGTCTCCTATTATTAACAATTTTTCATTTGTGATTTTCAAGTTTTCTGACAAAATTTTCTTAAAAATCTCTAAACGAATGTTTTTACTGAACTTATCCTGATTAATGATGTCTTTAATCTTCAAAGGGTTTCCTCGGTTTTCTTTACATGTTTAACATTAATATTTATATATTGTCATAATGTCTCATATATTATAAGTCAATAAATAAAATAAAATTCAAAAAATGTGTTAATAATGTGAAACTATGGCAGTTCATGACGAAAAGATAAAAGAATTGGAAGAACTTGTTGCTAATTCTCAATATAATAAGAGAACTCAAAAAGCTATAGGTATGTATAAAGCTCAATTAGCTAAACTAAAAGAAAAAGTTTCTAAATCTGGAGGGGGAAAAACTGACGGGTTCTCCGTAAGAAAAACGGGGGATGGTACAGTTGTATTATTAGGTTTTCCGAGTGTTGGAAAAAGTACTTTGTTAAATGGAATTACTGATGCCGAATCGGAAACAGGAGCATATGCCTTTACTACTCTTACAGTTATTCCTGGAATTTTAGATTATAAACATGCAAAAATACAGATTTTGGACGTTCCAGGAGTTGTACGCGGAGCTGCATCTGGAAGAGGAAGAGGAACAGAAGTATTTTCTGTTTTAAGAAGCGCAGATTTGATTTTAATACTAATTGATGTTCATTATCCGGAACATTTCAATGCGCTTTTACGAGAAATATATGAATCAGGAATAAGAATAAACAAACGAAAACCAGACGTGAAAATAAAAAAGACAGCTAAAGATGGAATAAAAATAAGTAAGACGGTGAAATTATCAACTTTAGATGATGAAACAATTTTAGGAGTATTAAGAACATTTAGAATAAATAATGCAGATGTTTTAATTAGAACAGACATAACTGTAGATGAATTAATAGATTGCATTGAAGGAAATAAACAATATGTTCCAGCAATAGTAGTTCTAAACAAAATAGACTCATTGCCAAAAGATAAAGTAGAAAAAATAGCAAAACAAATCGATGCGAACTTATTAATTTCTGCAAAAAACAAAGATCACTTAGAAGAATTAAAAGAACTAATATTCTCAGAATTAGATTTAATAAGAATTTACATGAAAGAACCAGCGAAACCAGCAGACATGAACGTTCCTTTAATTATGTTCAAAGATTGTACAATTGACAATGTTTGTTCTAAACTACACAAAGACTTTGTGAGCAAATTCAAATTTTCAAGAGTTTGGGGGAAATCCGCTAAATTTCCTGGACAAAAACTAAATTTGAAACACAGACTTAAAGACGAAGATATTCTTGAAATTCATTTGAGATGAGATTTAGTGTGGCGTTCACAAATAAATTTTATTGAAAGAGAACAAAGGACACATTAAGAAGAAGAATTAAGAATTAATGTTATTTGATTGGGATTAGAAAAGGTTCATATTTTTTTACCATGAATTTTAAATCATCTGTAAATTTGTCAGGATATTCGTTGATATCTTTTTTTAATTCTTCTAAAGAAAAAACTTCAATTCCTGAACTTTCACCATCAACAAATCTAATCGGGCCATTATAATATCCAAAATATATGGATGTCATATATGGTTGAATGAATTCTGAATTATCATTTGACAACCTCTTAGACATAAAATTTGGTAAATACTCAATTTTTTTAAAGATGCCAATAACATCCAAATTAGTAACTTTTATTGCCTTTTCAAATTCTTCTGGTTCTAAAACTGTTGCGGGAAATCCTAACTCTTCAGCACACTCTCTGATGACAGTCATGTTAAAACTATCGCCTGCAGAAACATGACCTCCTACTGTTTTATCATATTTTCCAGCGTTTTCAGTTTTTATTTTACTTCTTTTTTGTAAATAAATACGCCCTGAAGAATTCATTAAAATTAGTCTAATCGCTTTTACTTTTTTGAATATTTTGCCAGATTCTTTAAATTCCTTTTTAATTTCAGAATAAAATCTTTTTCTATCTTCAATTGTAATTAATTGCGAATTTAAATCATAAACTTCTAGAGTTTCACTCATAATGGTGATGGTATAGATATTGTTTAATAAATTTTTCTAAAGTTTTAAATAATTTATTTTTTAAGTTTCTAAAGCTCAATTTATTTTGATTATTTGATAGAATGGGGTCTATGGTTGTAAATTATGAAGAATGTAGGAACATTTTTATATTTCTGGGCTAATTCTACTAGTATGAGATTCACTAGGATTACAATAATCAGAACTAAAAAACCTGAACTTGAGCAGAATAACATAAATGATTTGCTGCAATGGTTCGGAGGAACATTAGGATTATTCAACCTGCGTGACAAAGATAGAAGTTGTTTTAGAGTATTCATAGTTTTGTTGAAAGATGCAAAAGGTCCATCAAAAGGATTATCAAGCGATGAAATCGCTGAAAAAACCTTCTTGTCAAGAGGAACTATTGTCTACCATTTGAATAAACTAATGGAAGCAGGATTAGTGGATGAACAAAAAAACAGATATACACTAAAAGTTGGAAGCTTAGAAGAATTAGTAGAAAAAATAAGGGGAGATGTAAATCAGGCTTTTGACATGCTTAAACAAATAGGAAAGGATATTGATAAAAAGTTAGAGTTATAATTTATAGGGTGAACATATGCAACAATCAGAAAGACTTCTTCCATTTGAAGAAAAACAAAAAACAAAAAAAATACTAATTAAATCTGAAGCTACAACTGATGAAAAATACGGTTCTAGACCTGAATCAAGATCAACTGAAGAATTATTGAAAAGAGGAGTAATAATTCTGGATAAGCCGTCAGGGCCCACAAGTCATCAAGCAGCCGATTATCTAAAAAGAGTTTTGCATGTAAGTAAAGCGGGACATTCAGGAACATTGGATCCTGGAGTAACAGGTGTGCTTCCAATTGCGTTACAAGAATCAACAAGAATAACAAATGCACTTCTAACTGCTGGAAAAGAATATGTGTGTCTTATGCACGTTCATCAGGATATTCCACAAGAAAAATTAATGGAAGTACTAAATAAATTCAAAGGAAAAATAACTCAACTTCCTCCAAAGAAATCTGCAGTAAAAAGACAATTAAGAGATAGAACTATCTACTACTTAGATGTTTTAGAAATAAAAGAAAAAGACGTTTTGTTCATTGTTGGTTGTCAAGCAGGAACTTACATAAGAAAATTAGTTCATGATATAGGTGCAAAACTTGGTTGTGGCGCACACATGGCAGAATTAAGAAGAACAAAAGCAGGACCATTCAAAGAAAATCAAGCGTTTATACTACAAGATATTGCGGATGCATTTCATTATTATAAAAATGGGGATGATTCAGAACTAAGAAAAATGCTAATGCCTGTAGAATCAGCCACACAACACTTAGAAAAAATATGGGTGCACGATGCTGCTATAAATACTATGTGTCATGGAGCGTTTCTAAAAGTTCCAGGAATTTTAAAATTTGATTCAGACATAAAAAGAGGAGATATTGTTGCAGTAATGAGTCTTAAAGAAGAATTAGTTTTAATAGGAGAAGCAGAAATGAATTCTGGAGAATTAATGAAAAAAGAAAAAGGAATTGCAGTAAAAACACTACAAGTATTCATGCAACCAGATGCTTATCCGAAATATCAATAATTAAAGAATCAATCATCTACTGTGAAAAGTCTACTATCTTTAACTTTAAATAAACCAATTCTAGCGCCGGCATCTAACCAACCATGCGAATAGTTTAATGCGCCGAATGCAAGAACAAAGTCACCTTTACTCATGAAATGCTTAGCATCTTCGTAGTACCTGGAGGCCATATCTAAGAAATCTTTAGCATGATCTATTCTTTGATTATCAAAGGGGGACGACTTCACTTTAGCTAAAGCTTCGCCAGTTATTTTAAAATATTGATCAAGTTTCTCTTGAGTTACTTCTTTGTTCATAAAATTCAAATAATTCAAAAAGTATATAAATATTGTTGCAAGAGTGATAAGAAGGGGAGAACTATGACAGAAGAATTCGAATCAGAACAATCATTTCCAGAAGACTATTACAAATATGATACAAGAAATTTCAAAAAATTTCTAGATGAATTTGCAAATGATATAAGAAAAGGATATAATCAAAGTTTCAGACATCAAATTTCTAATATAAAAAAAACAGAAGGCATGAGGATAATAGTTTGTGGAATGGGTGGAAGCGGAATAGCTGCCATGCTTATGCAAACATACTTGGAAGACGAACCAATAGATTTTGAACTTGCAAATTCCTACGGGATTTCTGGAAAGTTAACCTCAAAAGATTTAGTAATTTTATCATCATACTCAGGCAATACTGAAGAAGTAATTTCTTGCTACAGACAAGCAAGAAGAATCGGAAGCCAAGTAATAATAATTGCATCAGGAGGAAAATTAGAAGAATTAGCAGGAATGGGAAGACTGCCATTAATAAAACTACCAAAAGAATATCCTCCAAGAGCCGCATTAGGATTAATGTTCTTTACTTTGTTAAGATTACTTCAAGATCTTGCAATAATAAGTGATAAATCAGATGAAGTTGATTCCCTTACGGAAACTTTCACTGGAAAAAATTTCAATGAATTCGGAGTAAATTTATCAGAGAAACTAAATGGAAAAATACCTATAATTTACTCTAGCAATATTTTTTATCCAGTTGCTTACAGGTGGAAAACACAACTAAATGAAAACGCAAAAACTCTTGCATTCTCAAATCAAATATCAGAAATGAACCATAATGAATTAAATGGATTTGAAAATAAAAACGGAATATTTCACGTAGTTTTAATCACAACAGACGAAGATATTTCAAGAATAAGAAAAAGAACAGGATTGGTAAAGGAAATATTACAGAAAAATGGAGTTGACGTTACAGAATTACATGTAAAAGGATCAAGATTAAATAAAATATTTACGGCTGTACTTGCAGGAGACTACACTTCTTACTATTTAGCACTCAGGTATGGAATAGATCCTTATCCTGTTGATACAATCGAGAAATTCAAACGAGATTTAGGCCCGTTCATATAAAAAATTTGAAAAAAATAAAAAAATAGAATCTAGTTCAAGGGTACGTTTGTTACAATGTATCCACTTAGACTTCCATCCGTTTGATATCTTGCTTCAAAGTTTCCCTTTAGTCCTAGTGCTTTCATCTGAGCATATAATTCAACTGCGCCAGTGATTGCATTCTTGTTTGGACCTTTGTCGGAAATAACTCCTCCTGCAATACTTACAGGGCCTACATCTCCTCCAACCATGAATTCTAGCTTAGTATTTTTCTGATCTCCAGATCCAGCAACTTTTATTACTAAAGGACCCTTTGATAATACTGGCGAAAAGTGTGTGTCCAAAAATGGTTTTATGGTTAGGTAGCTTGCTGCGAAATCAAACATGTCTTTATTGAAAAATCCTTTGTTTGGATTAATTAAGCCTGTTTGAGATTTGAATCCCCAGAGTCCAGTTTCTTGATTGTAGGTGGCGTAAATGAAATTTCCAAAACCTTCTACATCTTTGATTCCTGAAAAACCAGTTATTAAACCATCGCCGTATCCTGCTGCTGCATAAACTTTTCCTAAGTCTAGTCCTGCAACTCCGTAAAGTCCTTTTTCATTCTTTGAAAATAGACCTCCGTTCCACAATGTGGCTGCTTCTAAGTACATTTGATCATCTACATATCTTCCAAGTATCCATTCCATAGGAAGTTGCGTTTTTCCAACACCTACTCCGCCATCAAGTAAAAGAGTTCTGCCATCTTTCTTGTGCGATGTAGTAAGGTCAACAAGTTTTTGAGACTTATTATCCCAGTTTCCCACCTGAATTAAAGACATGCTTGTTTCAAGAGTCTTATCTGCATTTTGATAAAGTGGTCCTAAACTTATCATCATTGCATCATTTGGATCTTTGTTGTTAATTATT
>PCYF01000055.1 GCA_002762915.1 Candidatus Woesearchaeota archaeon CG10_big_fil_rev_8_21_14_0_10_32_9 | reverse complement strand
AAGTAGGTAGATGATACATGGCAAAAAAAATATTCACATATCGCGGAAAAACTCTTGAAGAACTTCAAGCTTTATCGATAAAAGATTTAACAGACCTTTTACCGTCAAGCCAAAGAAGAAAACTAAAAAGAGGCCTTTCAGACAATGAAAAAAAATTAGTAGAAGATTTGAAAAAAGGCGACAACGTGAAAACACAATTAAGAGATATGATAGTTTTACCTTCAATGGTCGGAAAAACAATCAAAGTTCATTCAGGAAAAGAATATCATGCAGTGCTTGTACAAGATGAAGCAATAGGCTGTAGATTAGGAGAACTAGTATTGTCTAAAAAAAGAGTTCAACACAGTTCACCAGGAGTTGGATCAACAAAATCATCCTCAAACGTATCAGTAAAATAAGTAAATAATAAGTGAATAACACATGAAAACAAAATACGCATTACAAGAATTCAAAGAGAATATGGCTAGAGCTATATCAAAAGATGTAGAAATTTCTACCAAAACTTCTCTAGAAATAGCTGCTTTTATTAGAGGAAAATCTACAAAAAAAGCAAAACAAATACTTGAAAGAGTATTAGTAATGAAACAAGCAATCCCGTTTAAAAGATTTACAGATGGTGTAGGTCATAGAAAAGGTGCAGGAATAGCTCAAGGAAGATTCCCTCAAAAAGCATCCGAACAATTTATCAAAATAATAAATCAAGTTGAAGCAAACGCACAAGCTAAAGGATTATCAGAAGATCTAAAAATAGTTCACCTTGTTGTGAATAAATCTTCAAACACATTTCATCAAGGAAGACAAAGAAGAAGAAAATTCAAAAGAACACATTTAGAAATTGCTGTACAAGAAGTGGAAAAAGAACAAAAAGCAAAAGTTCCTAAAGCCGCAGCTCCAAAAAAAGAAACTAAGACTGAAACTAAGAAAGAAAAAGTAACAGAAACAAAAAGTCCAGAGGATAAAAAATGATCGAGAGAAAATTTGTATCACAAAATATCAAAGAATTCTTAGTTAAAGAATTTTTATTCAAGGAATTAAGCAGAGTAGGATTAAGTGACGTTAAATTACAAAGAACTCCCTTAGGAGAAAAAATAATAGTTGTTGCATCAAGACCGGGTTTAGTGGTTGGAAAAGGCGGAAGCAATATATCAAGATTAACAAGAGAATTAAAAGAAAGATTCAATTTAGAAAATCCTCAAATTGAAATAGAAGAAGTAATTGATCCAAGAGGAAATGCTGCAGTAACCGCAGAATTAATTGCAAATTCACTGGAAAGATTTGGAACCGCAAGATTCAAAGGAGTAGGACACAAAGCTCTTGGAACAGCAATGGAGTCAGGAGCATTAGGAATAGAAGTATTAATTTCCGGAAAGATCCCTAGTTCAAGAGCAAAAACATGGAGATTCTACCAAGGATACTTGAAAAAATGTGGAGACATAAGTATTTCAGGAGTGGATCAAGCAGTACAAATTGCAAGAACAAAAACCGGCGTTGTTGGAGTGCAAGTAAGAATTATGCCTGGTTCAACAATACTGCCTGACAAAATCAAAATCATAGATCAAACTCAACAAGTCTCAGAAGTGGTAACGACTACAACGTTGGAACTTAATGAAGAAGAATCTTCAGAATCAACAGAAAAATCAAAAGAAGAAGCTCCTGCTAAAAAAGTGGCGAAAAAAGCTGTTAAGAAAACTACTAAAAAAGTGGCGAAAAAAGAAAAGAAGGATGAAGAATGAAAATTAAAGACTTGAGAAAACTCAAACCAGAAGAAATGGAGAAAAAACTTTCCGAACTTAATTCAGAATTAATAAAACTAAAAGGACAGGCAAGTACAGGGACTCCTCCAAAAAATCCGGGTCAAATAAAACAAATAAAAAGAACAATTGCACAAATATTAACTATTCAAAATCAAAAAAGCAAGGAGGAAAATTAGATAAATGCCAGAAATAGACCCAATAACAGGCTTACCTAAAGAATTAGGAGTCTGGGAAAACATCGCAAAAGAAAGTCAAAAAATTACAATAAAACTGATTAAGAAAAAATTTGGAAAAAAATATACGGTTGTTCAAGGCATAAACAAACACGAAGTTGACATCAAAGAACTGACAAAAAAACTCAAAAACAGGTTCGCATGCGGAGGAACATCCAAAGCCGGAACAGTTGAACTCCAGGGCGATCATACTCGAGAAATGAGAAAAGAACTTGTAAAACAAGGGTTTACGCCAGATTCAATCGAGTCGTAAAATGAACAAATATCAACAAGAATTCATCGGGAAACAAATCATAATCACAAAATCAAATAACAAGCAACAGGAAAACATTGAAGGAAAAATAATCGACGAAACGAAAAACACATTTAAAATAAAAACAAAAAAACAAACAATAACGGTACTGAAAAAAGATAAAGAATTTCAAATAAACAAACAAAAAATCGAAGGAGACAAAATCACAAAACGGCCTGAAGAAAGGATCAAAATCAAGGAGAAATAAAATGACTGAAAACAAAGTATCAACAAGAGGAAGAAAATTCATTGGAGAAGTCGTTAGCGACAAGATGAGTAAGACAGTCACAGTACAATGGGATAGAAGAAAATACATTCCAAAATATGAAAGATACGAAAAAAGAAGAACAAAAGTAAAAGCTCACAATCCAGAAACAATAAATGCAGAAAAAGGAGATATAGTAAAAATAGAAGAAACAAGACCTATATCAAAAACAAAAAACTTTATTGTGACAGAAATAGTAAAAAAATTCGATCAAACATCAAATTAAAGGTAGAACAAGATGAAATCAATAAAAGCAACAATACCAAAATGTCTTCCACACGGCGCAAGAGTAGAAACCTGCGATAATAGTGGTGCAAAGATGTTGAAAATATTTTCAGTAAAAGGTCACAAGACTCTAAAAGGAAAAATGCCTTCGGCAAGAGTTGGAGATTTAGTCCAAGCATCAGTAGTTAAGGGAAGACCGGATATGAGAAAAACTGTTGTTTGGGCAATAATTGTAAGACAGAAAAAAGAATACAGAAGAATGGATGGAACTAGAGTTAAATTTGAAGACAACGCAGCAGTTGTATTAAAAGATGACAAAGGAAATCCAAAAGGAACAATATTCAAAGGACCAGTTGCAAAAGAAGCCTGCGAAAGATGGCCAGGAATTGCAAAAGTCGCAAGCATGATTGTATAATTAATAATTAAGAGGAACAAAATGAAAACAAAATTTTCAAAAACATGGATATCAAGCATTCAACCTAGAAAGCAGAGAAAGTATATTCATAACGCAACGCTTGATATAAAATCATCCTTCCTATCAGTAAACTTATCAAAAGAATTAAGAAAAAAACATGGCGCAAAAAATGTTAGAATAAGAGTCGGAGATAAAGTAAAAATAATGAGAGGATCCTTTAAATCAAAAACCGGAAATGTAGAAAAAGTAGATCTAAAACATTCAAAAGTTTATGTTACGAAAATCGAAACTACAAAAAGAGATGGATCAAAAGCAAAGGTTTCGTTGACTCCTTCAAACTTACAAATAATAGAACTAAATTTAACAGACAAAAAAAGGAAAGCAAAACTAACTCCTAAAGAAAATAAGAAATCAGAGGATAATTAAAATGGTTAAAAATCACATAAAAAGAATCGCTGCACCAAAAACCTGGAGAGTACTTAGAAAAACTACAACTTTCATAACAACTCCGAAACCAGGCGCGCATAAATTAGAATTTGCAGTGTCTCTAAATACATTCCTAAAAGAAATGGTTATGCTAACAAAAACATTGAAAGAAACAAAGTACTTGTTAACGAGTCATGAAGTTTTAATAAACGGAAAGAGAAAAAGAGATCACAAAAATCAAACAGGATTACTTGATGTTGTTTCCGTTCCTCACGCTCAAAAGAATTATAGAATAATAATGGATTCAAAAGGAAAACTTGCTTCAAAAGAAATTTCAGAATCAGAAGCAAAGAATCTTTTACTTAAAATAACTGGAAAAACTTTACTAAAGCAAGGCAAAGTACAGTTAGGAACTATGCAAGGAAGAACAGTTTTAATTGATAAAAAAGAAGCAGCAACATATAAAGTTGGAGATAGCGTTTTATATGATTTAGCAACTAAGAAAATAAAAGCACACTTCCAAATACAAAAAGGAGCCTTAGCAACAATTTATACAGGAAAACACTCAGGAAAGACTGGAACTGTAGAAGACATAAACAAAGATACAATTAAAATCAAAACTAAAACTGAGACCTTCGAAACAAACAGAGAATACATAATAGTAATAGGAAAAGATAAATCCGCAATAGAGCTTGATTAAAAATGGATAAAATGAAAGAAATAAAAGTGGAAAAAGTGACCTTAAACATAGGTGCAGGAAAAGACCAAAAGGTTCTTGAAAAAGGAATAAAACTACTTAAAAATATTACAGGAATAGAACCTGTAAAGACAATAACAAACAAGAGAATTCAAGGATGGGGCTTAAGACCTGGATTGCCTATTGGTTGTAAAATTACACTAAGAAAAGAGGCTGCGGAGAAACTCATAACAAGATTAGTTTTCGCTAAAGATAATGTTTTACAAGAAGAATACTTTGATGACAACGGAAATATAAGCTTCGGAATACCTGAATATGTTGACATAAAAGATGCAAAATATGATACAGAAATAGGAATGACAGGGTTACAAACATCAATTACTTTGACAAGACCCGGATTCAGAATAAAAAATAGAAAAATCAGACCTGCAAAAATACCCCTCAAACATAAAATATCCAAAGAAGAAGCAATGGAATTCATGAAACAGAAATATTCAGTAAAAATAGGTGAAGAAGAATGACCACATCCGATTATAAAAAAACTTTAACTCAGATAGGTAATAAGCCTGCAAAAGTTGCAAGGTTTAACAAATATAATGTTCCAAAAAACAGAAAACATGGAGAATCAACAAAGAAATGTAGAACTTGTGGAAGAACAGGATCACACATATCTAAATATGGAATAAATATTTGTAGACACTGTTTCAGAGATAACGCTTTAAATTTAGGATTCAAGAAATATTCATAAAAATAAAAGATAAAGGAGAAAAAAATGACACTAAACGATCCATTGGCAAACGTATTATCTTTCATGAATAATTATGAAAAGTTAGGAAAGAAAGAAGTAGAAACAAAAAATAATTCAAAAGTAATAAGAGCAGTCCTAAAAATAATGCAAGATGAAGGATTTATTGGCGGACATGAAGAAATAGAGGACGGAAAAGGAAATATATTAAAGATAAATTTAATAGGATCATTAAATAAATGCGGGGTTATAAAACCAAGATTTAGAATCCAAGTTAAAGATTATGAAAAATATGAAAAGAGATTCCTGCCAGCAATGAATTTTGGAGTTTTAATTGTATCAACAAACAAAGGTTTAATGACAAACAAAGAAGCAAAAGAAAAACAATTGGGTGGAACTCTAATCAGTTACGTTTACTAAGTGATATAAAATGACACAAAACAAATTATCAGAAACAATAATCTTGCCTAAGGGTTGCGAGTTTAAACAAGATAAAACTCAAATAACTGTAAAAGGCCCTAAAGGCGAAATAACAAGAAAATTGCCTGACTTAGATTTGAAAATAAAAGTCGGAGCTGAAGAACTTACTTTAGAATACGAAAAATCATCCAGAAGAGAAAAAAATAAACTGTTTACAACAAAAGCACACATAAAAAACATGGTGCAAGGAGTAACAGAAGGATTTACTTACACACTAAAAGTATGTTCAGGTCACTTTCCAATGACTGTATCAATAAAAAATGATTCATTCGAAATAAAAAACTTCCTCGGAGAAAAAGTTCCAAGAACATTCAAAATCAAAAAAGGAGCAGATGTTAAACTGGCAGGAGATGTTATCACAGTTTATTCACATGATAAAGACCTTGCAGGACAAACAGCTGGAACTATAGAAAAACTGACGAGAAGACCAGGATTTGATAAAAGAATATTTCAAGACGGAATATACATAACCGATAAAAACGGTAAAAAGATGTAAGTGTGATTAATTATGGCTAAAACATTCATAAGAAAAGACGTTAACAAAAAGGCTAGACTTCCAGTTACTTGGAGAAAGCCTAAAGGAATAACAAACAAAAAGAGACTAAATAAAAAAGGTCACACTATAAATGTTAGAACAGGATACGGTTCAAAAGATTCAGACAGAAACAAAATACAAGGATTACAAATAACACTTGTTCACAACTTGGTTGAATTAAAACAATTAAATCCTAAAACACAATGCGCAATACTTGCAAGAGCAGGTAAAAAGAAAAAAATGGAGTTAATCAAAGAGTCTCAAACACTAAAGATCAAAATAGTAAATCTTAACACCGCAAAATATGAAGAAAAGGTTAAGAAATTCCTAGAAGAGAGACAACAAAAAACAAAAAACAAGAAACAAGATAAAGTACAGAAAGAATCTCAAAAAGAAGCGCAGAAAAAAGCTGATGAGAAAAAACAAGAAACTGTGCCTGTTCAAGAATTATCAGAAGAAGAAAAAAAGAAAGCTGAAAAAGCTGAAAAAGACAAGATCCTAACCAAAAGCAGGTAAATAAAATGAAAATCCAAAAAAGACTAGCAGCTCAAGTATTGAACATTTCTTCAAAGAGAATAAAGTTTGATAATCAAAGACTTGCAGATATAAAATCAGCAATAACAAAGTCAGATATAAGACAACTAGTTGAAGAAAAAGCGATAAATAGTATAAAAGAAAAAGGAGTATCGAGAGGAAGAGCTAGAAAACTCAAAACTCAAAAATCAAAAGGCCAAAGAAAAGGAAAAGGCTCAAGACAAGGAAAAGCTACTGCAAGACTTCCGAGAAAAGACGCTTGGATGAATAAAATTAGAAGTCAAAGAAAACTAATTGCGGAATTCAAAGAGAAAAAATTAATTTCAAAGGAAACTTACAGAAAAATTTACATGAGAGCAAAAGGAGGTTTCTTCAGAAGTACAAGACACATAAAACTCTACTTAGAGGACAATAAATTGTTCATACAAAAAGAAACAACTGCTGCTGTAGAAAAAGTTAAACCTGTTAAGAAAACAACAAAAAAAGCATCAAAATCAAAAAGTGATAAATAATGACAACAACAAGATTTACCGTTAGATTTAGAAGAAAAAGAGAAGGAAGAACTAATTATAAAAAAAGATTGGCTTTGCTAAAGAGCAGAAAACCAAGATTAATTATAAGAAAAACAAACACACAAATAATTTTACAAATTGCACAATACTTGCCTGATGGTGATAAAATAATTGCAACAGTACAATCAAATGAATTAACAAAGCATGGCTGGAAACACTCATTCAAGAACTTGCCAGCAGCATACTTAGCAGGAATGTTAATAGCTAAAAAAGCAAAAATGCACAAAATCGAAGGAGCAATACTAGATATGGGATTAACAACTCCGTTGAAAGGAACAAAAATATTTGCGGCACTAAAAGGTGCAGTTGATGCAGGATTACAAGTGCCTGTATCTGACTCAATTTTCCCAACAGAGGAAAGATTAAAAGGAGAACACATTTCCAGTTTCCTAGAGAAACACAAAACAATCACTCAAGACTTTGAAAAAATAAAAAAAGAAATTAAGGGATAATCATGCCAAAAGTAACAAAAAAAGTATCAAAAAAACAAATACAACCTGAAGAAGAGGTTGTTGTATTAGAACCAATTGATGAAGAATCAACAAAAATAGAAATAAAGATTCCATCAGCATGGACTCCTAAAACCGATCTTGGAAGAAAAGTTCACTCAGGAGAAATAAGAGACTTAGATTTAATACTCGATAATGGTTTATCTATTTTAGAACCTGAAATCGTAGATTCACTATTGCCTGAAATGCAATCAGAATTACTATTAATAGGACAAGCAAAAGGTAAGTTTGGAGGAGGACAAAGAAGAGTCTTCAGACAAACACAAAAGAAAACCAGAGAAGGAAACAAACCAAAATTCACAACCTTGGCAGTAATAGGAAACAAAGATGGATATGTAGGAATAGGCCTTGGAAAAAGCAAAGAAACAGTTCCAGCAAGAGAAAAAGCTCTAAAAACTGCAAAATTAAATTTATTCAAAATATCAAGAGGAAATGGAAGTTGGGAATCAAACTCAAAAGAACCTAGTTCAATACCATTCGCAGTAGAAGGAAAATGCGGTTCAGTACACATCAAATTAATGCCTGCACCAAAAGGAAAAGGCTTGTGCGTTGAAAAAGAATGCGCTAAAATTTTAGCTTTAGCTGGAATAAAAGATGTTTGGTCAAAAACACAAGGACAAACTAAAAATAAAATAAACTTAGTTAAAGCTTGTGAACAAGCATTAAGAAAATTATCTACAACAAAAACAAGAGCAAAAGACGTAGACTCATTATCAATACAAGAAGGAAGAATAAAGGTAGCATAAAATGGCTGAAAACAATCAAAATAAAAGAATCGTAGCAATCTTGCTAAGAGGACTTATAGGCATAAATACAGACATAAGAGACACTCTAAGAATGTTAAATTTACAAAAGAAATTTTCAGCATCAATAGTTGAAGACACTCCAGTAACAAAAGGAATGTTACACAAATGTAAAGATTACATAACCTACGGAGAAATATCTGTAGAAACTGAAAAAGAATTAAATGAAAAAAGACCAACAACTAAAAAATTCTATTCATTACATCCGCCAAGAGGAGGATTTGAAAGAAACGGAACAAAAAAGTCCTTTGTTGAAAAAGGATCTTTAGGATACCGTGGCGAAAAAATAAACGAATTAGTAAAAAAAATGCTTTAAGTGATGATCAATGGTTGAAAATAAAAGAAAGAAAAATAGTAGACAGAGAGGCTCTTGGACTCATGGTTGGGGCGCTAAGAAAAAACACAGAGGCGCAGGTCATAGAGGAGGAAGAGGAAATGCAGGATCCGGAAAGAAAGGAGATGCAAAGAAAACAAAATTCTGGGAAGATGTTAACTATTTTGGAAAGAGAGGATTCACATCACAGAATCAAAAGACTACTAAAATAAAAACAATAAATCTAGCACATTTAGAAGCAATGTTGGATTCTTTAGTTGCACAAGGAAAAGCAACAAAACAAAAAGATATGATAAAAATAAACTTATCAGAATTAAAATACAACAAATTACTTGGAGCAGGAAAAGTAAATTCCAAGTTTGAGTTAACTGTCGATTGCGCATCAGAATCTGCAGTAAACAAAGTAACTCAAGCGGGTGGAAAAGTTACAGTGCTTCCAAAAAAAGAAAAAGAAAAAGCTTCGAACGAGGCATGAGCTAAAAAATGAGTTTCTTAGACACACTCATAGAGAACATACCAGAAATAAAACCTTCAACACAGAAGAAACTTTCTTTTACATCTAAACTTAAGTGGACAGGAATAATTTTAGCGCTTTACTTTTTATTGGGATTAATTCCATTATATGGTCTAGGACAAAACGCACTAGAACAATTCGCATTCTTAGGAACAATACTTGGAGCAAGCTTCGGAAGCATAATAAGTTTAGGTATTGGACCAATAGTAACTGGATCGATTGTTTTGCAATTACTGCAAGGCTCCGGAATAATACATTTTGATTTAACATCAGATGTTGGAAAAAGAAGATTCCAAGGATTACAAAAATTATTCTCGATAGCATTCATAATTATTGAAGCATTTATATTCGTAATGATGGGCGGATTAAGTCCTGCCGCAGGAATAAGTCCACTTATTTTAATATTACAATTATGTATAGGAGGAGTGTTCATCTTAATGATGGATGAAATTGTAAGTAAATATGGTTTCGGCTCAGGAATAAGTTTATTCATTGCAGCAGGAGTAAGCCAGCAAATATTCATACAATTATTTAGTCCACTTCCAAGTCCATTTAATCCAGAAATAGCCTCTGGAGCAATACCAGTAATAATACAAAGTTTAGGACAAGGAGACACATTACAAGCAGGATTAAAAATAGCACAAGTTCTAGCAACAATCGCAGTTTTCTTATTCGTAGTATATGTTCAAGCAATGAAAGTAGAAATTCCATTGAGTTTTGGAAGAATTGCGGGACAAGGAATAAGGTGGCCACTACAATTCATGTACGCAAACGTATTGCCAATCATTTTAGTTTCCGCGCTGGTAGCAAACATACAACTGCTTGCCAGACTATTACAAAACATGGGCGCGCCGCTTCTTGGAACATTTGCGGGAAATGCACCTATATCGGGATTTGTTTATTGGCTAACCCAACCAAACATTCTACAAGCAGCAATAGTAGGATCAATAACTTGGGTGATGATAGGACAAGCGCTAACATATACTGTCGTTTATGTGATAGGTGCAACGGTATTTAGTATATTCTGGGTACAAACATCAGGACTAGATGCATCAAGTCAAGCGAAACAAATGATTTCATCAGGACTACAAATCCCAGGATTCAGAAGAGACCAAAGAGTTCTAGAAAAATTACTTAAAAGATATATTTGGCCTCTTACGGTGATGGGAGGAATAGCAGTAGGTCTGCTTGCAAGTATGGCTAGTTTAACCGGAGCAATAGGAACTGGAACAGGATTATTATTAACTGTAATGATAATTTACAAATTATATGAAGACATAGCAAAACAACACATGTATGATATGAATCCAATGATGAGAAAGTTTATATCAATATAAATATCCTGTATAATTTATATAAATTAAAAAAACGAAAATGGTAAACGTATTTATTTCAATGTATGACTCTTTCCTAATGTTAGGATACTTCTGGGTTATATTAATAATATCAATAGTAATAACTTTACTAACGACAGTAATTTACAAGTATACAACTGATCAAAAAAGATTAAAAGAAATAAAAAAAGAAATGAAAATTCTTCAAGAAAAACAGAAGAAAAACAGAGACGATCCTAAAAAAGTAAATGCAATAACAAAAGAAATGTTCGGAAAAAATGCTGAAATGATGAAACAATCATTCAAGTCAATGTTGTACACATTTCTTCCATTAATATTGTTGTTTTCATGGATGTCTGCCACGATGGCTTTTCAACCAATAATGCCTGGCGAAAACTTCACAGTAACCGCTCTTATTTCACAAAATTATCCCGGAAATGTGAGCGAAATAAAATTAGCAAGCATTCCTCCAATTGCAGGACAAAAAAATGAAACGCACAATGTAAATTCTTCAAAAGGAACAGAAGTACAATGGATTTTAACTGCTCCGCAAAATGGAACATACACAATACTAATTGAAGGTGCAACTTTTAAACAAACAAAAGAAATATTAATAACAACAGAAAAAAAATATCTGAATCCTTTAACTCTTTACAAAGATAGTCAACTGTTAAGTGTAGTTGTTGGAAACAAACCAGTACATCCTCTAGGCGAAACAAGTATTTTGGGTTGGAAACCTGGTTGGTTAGGAATGTACATAATCTTAAGTCTTGTTTCAAGTTTGTTAATAAGAAAACTACTAGATGTAGCATAATTTAATTTATTCTCAAATTAATAAATTATTTAAATGAGATATTTCGTTTTATTCTTAATTGAGATACTTAAACAAAAAGGGGCAAGGTGCACTAGAGTTCTTAACTACTTATGGCTGGGCGTTTTTAGTTGTGATTGTTATGATTGGGGCAATGTCGTCTTTTGGTGTTTTTGGAAATGTCGGAGTGGACAAATGTATTTCTGGACAAGGATTCAAATGCGAAGGAACAGTAGTTGCTGAACAAAATCAAAAATTTAAGTTTAAAAATACATTGGGTGAGGAGGTTTCTATTTCAAATGCTTCTGCAACAGTCAGATCTACTGGAGAAGTTATTGATTGTGATGTTCCTTCCGGGGCTGTGGATGATGGCTCTTCTTTTGAGGTTTCTTGTCAAGGAAGTGATTTGTCGTCTGGCAAGCGTGAAAATCTTGATGTACAGTTTAGTTATTATTCCGCCACTAGTTCAAATACATATGCGAAAACGGCACAAGTAGTTGTGGCTCAAAAAGTTATTAAAAATGATGAATTAACAGACGTATTTTCTCAAACAGATGACTTTTTGAATATTATCGCAAACTACGATGGATATTTACATTGTCCTGAAGGATTCGCGTATATTCCAGGAAATTCTTATTTTGGCACTACTGATTTTTGTGTTATGAAATTTGAAGCAAAAAAAGTTAATAATGTTCCTACAAGTGTTGAAGAAGGTTTGCCTTGGGTTAGTATAAGTTTATCTGGTGCAAAAAGTGAATGCGAACAAGAAGGATACAGACTAATTTCTAATATTGAATGGATGACTGTTGCAAGAAATATGGAACAAATATTCTATAATTGGGATTCAGGAAATGTGGGAGTTGGAAGCTTATACTTGGGTAATGTTGATAGCGGTTCGCTAAAGTCGAGTTCATCTAATTTAAACGGAATTAATAGACGAACAATGTAT
>PCYF01000034.1 GCA_002762915.1 Candidatus Woesearchaeota archaeon CG10_big_fil_rev_8_21_14_0_10_32_9 | reverse complement strand
CCTATAAATGAATAATCTTTTTCAGAAATCTTTTCAATTACTCTTTCTTTCTTGGTCCATAAAGTTAAAATTCCAATACCCGAGTCCAAATTAGCAACATGAATTGTATCTGAATAATACAAAGGCCATCTAGGATCACTTTTATTCTCCATATTGTTCAGGAGGCCTTTCTTATTTTTAAATATTTATAGAATTAACGAGAATACTAAGATGATAAGAGATTCAGTGATAATCTCTCCATGTGTGTCTACATTTGGTACATTTTAAGAATTTAGTCTCTGGTTCGTCTCCTGCTCTTGTTTGTACCAACCAATATCCTGCAGTCTTATTCCCGCACTTAGGACATTCTGTGTCTGTTTCTGGAAGATTCGTTTCTTGCTCATCAACTATTTGTGTTTCTATGTGCTCATTTCTAATTTCTTCTTTTATTTCTATTTTTTCATTTGATTTATTAGCATAACCGCAACTACACGCGAATATTGTTTTTTCTTTCTCTTTCTTCGGCAACATTATTGCTCCGCATTTAGGACAAAACATCATTTTGTAGAAAAATCATCATTGATTTAAAAAAGTTATGATTCAATAATCTTTATGTTGCCGCATTTTTCCTTCACATACTTATTCTTAATCAAATCTTTAAGCAACGCACCAGGTTCATAGTATTTTCTTTTTTCTTCAGCATAAAGTCTATCTTTTTTTATTATTGTTTTTTTGTGTTTCTTTTTGAATTCTAATACGAACGATTTCATTTCTAACAATGGCCCTTCAAGTATGATTGTATCAGATAGTTTTTGTTTATTTATTATCCAAATCATTTTTGTTTCCTTTTCAGAAAAATCCCAACTCGTCCATAATATTTCAAAATCATTTTTTTTCAAAGAAGTATCTAAGTATTCTTTTATTTTCAAAGCTTTAGCGCCAATCACATCTCGCTTTCCATTTAATGGTTTAACAAGAATCTGACAAATCTTTTCTTTCTTTTTTGAAACTACTAATTTGAATTCTTCCTCTAATGTTTTGATTCTGAACGCATCTAAAGATGGTTTTTTTATAAATTCTTTACATGCTTTTTTAAAACGAGTATAGCATTCGATAGATACAGCTGCCGCAGCGTTTCTGTTTTTTTGAACAGGATCAACAACTATTAAAGGACCGAGGATTTTAGAAGAATTTAAGCTCATTTCTGGGAATTTGTGATATTTTTCTATATCTATTATTGTTCTATGTTTCCACTTGGACGCTGTTTTAATCAATCTTTCGAATGATCCATAATTAATAATGAGTAAATCAACAACGTGCCCAGAGAATCCTTGAATATAACTTTCTGCACCATAAGCTTTAGCAACTTTCATAAATTGTTTTGTCAGTCTTATCTCATCTCTTATTTTTTTGTTTTGTTTTACTTTCAATTCAAAATACTTCACATGCAATGGACTCATATCAACAACGTTGTCTGCATCCTTGTAGTTTTCTACAAACATTACTGGAACTATCTCATAAGTAACTTCTTTTTTGACCTGATAATAATCTCTTGAACCATGAACTTCATCAAAAGTTATTTTGAGTTTCTTTAATACTTTTTTTAACGGCTCAGAAATATTCTTTCCTCTATATTCTTTGCTAAATCTTACAAATATATCAGCATCATGTTTATTTTTTAAATGAGTTCCTTTTGCAAGGCTTCCTCCTAGCTCTGCTTTCGCATTTATTTTCAAATTTGATAGAGTGATGTTTAGTAGTTTTACGAATTCTCTTGCTTTTTCAGAGGATTTTTCATCTGGTCTTAACTCTTTCTTTACCTGTTCAAGAATATTTTTCACATCCATTCTTATTCAGACCCTTTTTTTAATTAAAAACTTTCTTATTTTATTAGTAAAATGAATCGATAGATTTAAATTTAATTAAATTAAGGTTTATAAAAAGAGGTTTTTCATGAGTGAAGTTAGCGCAGTATTGGGTATTTTAACTGATTTTGTTTCAGTCATCATTATCGGACTTCTTGTCTCACTTTTTGCTAGAAAAGTTAGAATATCTAACGTTCTTCTTTTGATCGTTGCTGGTTTTTTAATTGGGTTATTATCCAAGACCTATGGTTTTTTACACATAAGCAATGAAACGATAATAACTGTAGCAGTAATAACACTTATTTTAATAATATTTCAAGGATCTTCTCAATTTGAAATCAAAGTTCTTGATAATTTATCATTTTCAACACTAAAAGTAACAGGACTTTTTCTAGCTATTAACTTAATTGTAATTTCTATCGTTTCATCTGTTTTATTATTTGGTAACTTCCATTTAATTACAGTATTATACTCTTTAGTATTTGCAGCAATAATTTCAGGAACTGATCCTGCATCAATTTTCGCTATGTTAAAGTCCAAAACAAATAAAGTTGTTAATTTTTTGGAAGTTGAAGGAATTTTAAACACTCCTCTAGTTGTTTTGGTTCCATTTATTATTCTTGATGTAATTGCACAAATTAGCAGTCAAGGAAACATAAGTTACGGAATATATATTTCAAGCATATTAACCCAAATTCTAGTAGGTATAGGCTCAGGAATACTTGTTGGATTAATATTTTTTAAGGCGATGAAAAGATTTTACTCAGACAAAATTTCTGCATTAGCAATAATTTGTGCAGCTTTATTATCTTATATTTTAGCTGAAAATCTTAATGGAAACGGCGTTCTTGCTGCCGCAGTTCTAGGATTCATGTTCGGAAATATTTATGTCTCACATAAAGATGTCCTTCAGAGTTTCAGTGGAATGTTATCCAATTCCCTTGAAATTCTAGTCTTTATTTTATTAGGCTACATTATGAAGCCAGTTTTTGAATCAAATTTTCTCTTGAACTCTCTTTTTATTTTTGCAACACTAATATTAACAAGATATATTGCAATATATGTTGGTCTTGCAGCATCTGAATATTCTTACAAAGAAAAACTTTTCATGACCTTGAATATGCCTAAGGGCATAGCAGTAGCAGTTCTAGCCTTCAGTTTAGTATTTTACGGAGATCCTAATTTAACCATTATTGCTAATCTTGTTATTCTTATTATGATTTACTCATTGATTTTGTCCACTATAATAAACAAATTTTCGAAATTTTTCATCAGAGCTGTTGTGGAGAAATAAAAGATAAAAAAAGAATCATTCAGTTCTTTTTTGTAATTCTTGATTTATTTTATGCAAAGTATTTTTCTTTTGAAGTTCAAAGATATCTTTATAATCTTCTCCAGTCACAGTCATATTTTCCAGAATTTCTTTGCTTCTTTGTAAAAATCCTTGCCAAGAAATATTTCCATCGATTGTATCAAGATTATCTTGTATATCACACAATTTTATTAATTTCACATCCTCTTTTGTGGCATTTAATCTCTCCAAGAATTCTTTATGAGCTTCCCACCTAGGCAATTTCTTATTTTCACTCAGTTCTTTTACAAGCGTAGTTATTTCTTTCCCAAATGTTTCCGAGAGTTCTTGTTCAGTAGTTTGTGTATCTTCAAGCAAATCGTGAAGTATTGCAGTAATTCTCAAGACATCAATGTTTTTATGCTTTTCAAAAGTTGTACCTACTCGTTCAGAAACCCTTAAGGGATGCATAAAATATGGTTCTCCGCTTACTCTCCTTATTTGTCCTTCGTGTCTTTTATTTGCTAAAACTACTGCTTTTGCATAAAGCGTTATTAAATCTCGATTTTGTTTTTGCATAATAATCCTTATTCTGTTTCTTTTATATATTTTAGGGTTTATTGAACATACAGAATATTTAAAACTTAACATTGTTTTCTATAAGAATGTCCTGTAAAATAGAGTATGAAGATCTGAAATTCAGAATAATTTCAGAGAAAGATAAAACTTTTGTTAGAGCTGAGTTCATCAGAAATTACTATTTTGATATCTCTAGTGATGAATTATCTGATATCTCCCAATTTGAAGTTGTTGATGGTTCAATAAACTTTGAGTGTTCTGAGAAAAAGGCAAGAAATAAGCTTTCATTAATCATAGATAAAGGTTTTTCTAATTTATTTCACAAAGTTAGAAACAAAAAAACTTTGTACATACATAGAAATTCTGGAATTCCTTTAATTGGAACAAATGAATTTGGTCTCGTTGATCGTGGAAGTAATATTATTGAGGTAAAACCCCTTACGGGTTGCAATCTTAGCTGCATATTCTGCTCAGTTAGCGAGGGAGTTAATGATAAAACCGATATTGTTGTTGAGGAGGAATACTTGGTTGAGGAGTTTGCTAAACTAGCATCTATCAAGAAAAATCCAATTGAAGCGAACATAGGCCCTCAAGGAGAACCGTTATTATATCCTAAACTTTTAGAGTTAATTAGAGATTTAAAATCCATCTCTAATGTAAAAGTCATTTCCATCAATACTAATGGTTTAACTCTTAATCCTAAATTTATTGATGAATTAGTGGCTGCAGGATTAACTAGAATAAATTTATCAATACATACCTTAGATAAGACGCTTGCATCTGAGCTTGCAAATGGCCCATTTAATCTAGATCATCTTCTAAAAATGATTAAATATTGTGAAGGAAAGGTCGATATTCTTTTAGCACCCGTAGTTATTCCTGGAAAGAACGAGCAAGAGTTAGATGGTATAATAGAATTGTCAAAGACTATTAAGAACAAAAAATACCCTAGCATAGGCATTCAGAATTACTTAAATTACAAGAGTGGACGTAATATTGCTGAACAAATGTCTTGGGACTCTTTTTTTGATTTACTAAAACAAAAAGAAAAAGAACATGATGTTAAATTAATAATTACAGAAAATACTTTTGAAATTTATCCAGATGAAACATTTCCAAAACCTTTCAAAAAAGGTCAAATAATTTCAGTTAATCTAAAGAGTTTTGGAAGAACAACACACGAAGCATTAGGCGAAGCGAGTGATCGTTGCATTACCGTTTTAAATTGTTCAAAATCCTCAGGAACAATCAAAATAAAATTAATAAGAGATAAACACAATATTTTCTCAGGAATTCAACTCTAATTATTTCTTGAGAATAATCTTGTAAAGAAGTCTCCTATTCCTTTTGTAATCTTAGTCCACAAAGATTCTTTAACTTCTGGACCTGTATCTTCTATATTTACATCCAAATTTTGCTCTTCTTGTGGTTGTTCTTGTGGTTGCGCATCATTAACATATATTGTCTTTGTTGAATTTATTTCGTAATCATAATCAGGCAATTTAACTGTTGATTTTATTTCGATTTTATTATCTGCGTAATCTTCTGGAACTCTTATTTTATACAAATATGCTCTCTTCTCTTCTTTTCCCTGCAAACCTATTTGATTACTGGCCTGTCCAACTTGAACTTCAATATTTTTTGGCAATTCATCATAGACAGATATACCTCCAAAATAATCATCTTTCAAATTACCAACATAGGTTTCCACAATTATTTCTTCTCCTCTATTTACATTTTCTTTGTTTGCTTCTTGTCTTAGTGTTAGTAGCGATCCTGTTCCTGAGACATACAAAGTAACTTGATTTGTAAGTGTTCTAAATTGTCCTGCAGGATTTTTATATTCAATTTTTGCAGTAACATTATACTCCTTGTCCGCTTCTAACATTGGCACAGTTAATTCTTTCACAATTAGTTGCACTTTTTGATTATTATTAAGTGCAGATAAATTTGTATGTTCAGTAAAAAAGCCTCCATCAATAGCTATATCAAAATCAGTATAAATTAAATCATCATTATAATTTTCCAGAGTAAAATACAAAAACAATTCGCTTCCAGAAATCACATCATATTTGCTTAACCAAAGGTTTGATTGAATTCCTCCCTCAGTCACGCTTAATATTTTACTAAAATTATCAGAATATGTTTTATTTAATACTTCAAATTCAATCTCCCCTGTAAGATTATATGTTCCTGTATAAAATGGTCTTATCTTCAACTTAAAATCTTTAGTCTTTCCAGGATCAATTGTATCTATTGCTCCTTTGTATTGCCCGAATTTCGCGAAATAAAGTGTTCCGACTGAAGGAACCAAGGATAGAGATGGCGGTGCATTAAGGACAAGTTTCTTTATTGTTATTGAATCTTTATCCAAAGTATTTGTTAAAGTAATTCCGATTTCTGAATCATCATATAATCCAACAGATTCTGGATAAAGCCAATTAGTATACTCATATCCGTATATTTCTGGGCTATCCATTTCAAAACTTCCTGTTGAGTTTTGTTCTCCGTTTACTTCGTCTGTAGACGATATTACATAATTAAATGTATGTGTTCCTGTGGAATTTGATTTTACCGAAAAGTCGTACTCAACCACTCCATCTGGAGGAAGGCTAGTTATCATTTCCAACTTGTTACCTATTTGGGTAAAAGATCTTTTTGATACTAGTTCAACCGTATCAGGAAGAGTTACTTCGTATTTAATAGGATTAGCCCAAGCAGTTCCAGTATTTTCAAATTTAACATATACTGTATTTTTTACTCCTATGTCTGATGTATATTCATAATAATGATTCAAGTTCAAATATGATGAAAGCGACTCTGAATATGATTTTAGTACTCTAAAACTAACTCCGGGCATAACAACTCCTAGATCAGAAATATCAACTTCATCAACATCATAACTATATTCATCATAACAAAAATCATATTCATTATAATCTTGACAAGAATCAATTGGAACAAGCACTGTTACATTATTAAAATCAACTCTTAATTGATCTAAATCTGATTCCAATAATCTTAATCTATAAACATCATCTCCAATTTGAAATGTATCCCTATACTTATGCCAATCATTATGAATTTCATCAGTTCCTGCACTTACAACACTTACAGATGACAAGAGCACCAAAACTAATACTAGAAATAATTCCTCTTTTTTCATGAATGAATTACAATCTAGATAATATTTAAACTTTTTGATAAAAGATGAGAATAAAAAAAAAAGAAAAAAAAATTGAGTTAGTTATTCACTTACTCAGTTTGTGGTTCTACAGGTGCTACAGGAACATCTGCCTTATCGGATGGTAAGGTTGGTGTTCTTACGCTTAAAGACTGTAGTGATGGAACTACAACTTCAACTTCGCTTCCAGTTAATGCGTAATCTACGTAGTCAGCTAGTACATATGCTGCACCTAAGGTGTCTTGTGCATTGTATCCTGCTACTAAGATTGCATTCTTGTCAGCATACAGTTTGATCTTAGCAAGTCCAGGTTCGAACATTGCGTTGATGTCTTCTGTTGTTGGGTTGCCCATTAATTCAGCGGATATTGTGTTAACAAATGGTCCACCTACTACTACTAATGGTGTTGTTCCTACTAGGCCTTCAGCATCCTTGTCTAGGATTGTTGCACCTACTGGTATCGGATTTATTGTGTAAGCTCCTGAGTCGTCTCCACTTGGTCCAACAGATGTTGTACTTGTTTTAACAAGTAATGTTGCTTTCTGTTGGTTTGTTGGAACCATTATCTCAAAGCTACTTCCACTACCAAACTGTGACTTAGGTTCAGGTATGATTACTCCGAAATCAGTCATGTAGTCATAATCCTTTGTTCCGATATCTGCTACGCCACCTTGTAATCCTGTTGAAGAGTACTGTAGTTCTCCTGCTTCATCTTCATCCAATAGACCGAAGTGTTCATCAGAGTTGTCTGTTTCTACAAAGAAATACACTGCATCTACTCCACCATTGGTTAAGTTAAATGCTTTTGTAAAGTCTGTAAAGTTGATTAACGAATCAACTACTGCTGGTCTTTCTAAGGTAATTGAATCGTCATCAACTTTTATTGTAACTACTGCACTTGTTGTAGATGCGTTGACTTCGTCACTACCATCATCATACCATACTTCATATGCTGCAGCACCATTGTCTACAATGTAAACAGTGTCTGTCTCGATTCCATCTACTTCGAAGATTTGTTCATCTGCAGACAAAATCAATCCAGAACCATCTGAAACAGTCATGGTGTTGTCGTCATCAAGATCTATACTTTGGTACACATACTCCAGGGTTACTGTTTGGTAATCATCGTATGCTGTTTCCAAAGCGTAGAATTGCATGCTTACATAGTTGTTAGGGAAAGATAATTCTTCTCCTAATGCAAGTGCTGGTCTTTCTTTTTCGCTACTGTCAAGATCTGTTCTGTCAATATTGTTTACGATACCAACATATTGTTCTCCTGCAGTTTCTGATGATAAATCAATACTCCATAACCAATCAGCTTCTGTTGTTTTGTCAGGTTCACCGAATAGTTCTGCTGGTTGTCCACTTTGTGCTGATTCTGTTAATGAATCTCCCAGTTTCAAGTTTGCTCCATTGTCTGTTGCGCCTTGTTCATAGAAGATACTTTCAACTTCAACTTCAAAGTCGTCTGCTTCATCGAATGTTGCAGATCCTGTACTAGCAATAACTTTTCTTTGTCCATCAACAACTACTATTACTGACGTTTCTCCTACTCTTTCTAGAGTTACAGTTTTTCCTGCTACTTCAACTTCTTGTCCTTGTTTTAAGAAATGTTCGCTAGAAGCTTCTACTGTAAATCCATAATCGTCAGCATCAACACCTGTTACTGTTAATTGTCTTCCTAATAATGCAAACTCCAAGTAATCTTCTCCAGTGCCTGATCCTACAAGAGATGTATTCACATAGTCATCAAAATAGAGTCTGTACTCAATTGCAGATGCATCAGTTATAGCATATACTTGGTTAGCAAAGTCTTTTTCACCATCACTTGATGTTTGAAACTCAAATGCTGTTGCTCCAAGCTCCAATTGCTCATGGTAGTCAATGTCATCATCATTGAATCTTGTTGTTGTGTCTTTAAACCCAGACAATTTAGTATCTGTCAAATTAACAGCTGAGCCCCAAGCTCCGTTTAATACTATTTCGTCGTAATCTTTTCCACCTGTAACTGTTGTTGAGACTCCTGAGCCTCCTGCTACTGCGGTCTTTGAAGCTGCTTGTAAGCTAGCTGCAATATCTGTTACTCCTAGCATATCGGATGGCTTTGCCATTTCTCCTACAACTAATTTCCCATTAAATACGCCATCTGTTACAAATGGACTTGGGTAGCTGCTCAAATCGTATGCCATTGCTCCTAAAACTGTAGCTCCAATCATGGTTGCTCCAGCTAAAATTGCTGACATTTTTTTTATTGTTTTTTTCACGTTCATTCAAACACCTCCGTGTTTATTACTCTGTGACTATTACGTTTTCGCTCTTTATGCACAGATTGCGCTAATAATCACCCTTCCGGTTGATAATTAATTTAAGCCCGCACATACAGAGCTACCTATGTATAGTCTAATGTTTGTAGGTTACCAGTATCTAGTTTGATTTATAAAGTTTTCGCGCCCCTCCCCCACTCACACATCCCTTTTACGCTCTAAACAAGCTGTAAATGGCAAATTAAGGCATTTGAACCATTTATCACTTCACAATTACTACATTTTGTTTTTATAAATTAAAGAACATATCTTAATAAAGCATCTTCATGACGCTAAACATCTCAATAATATATTCAAAAGAGAATGAATGCGGAGTGCAGGGTTCGAACCTGCGTAAGCACTAAGCTAACAGGTATCTTACAATCATCGCCTTTTAGGCTCAGCATACCTTGTTTGCCACCTAGGAATTGTCCTAAGCCTGTCCCGTTTGACCACTCCGGCAACTCCGCATGAACCCAGTACACAGATAATCAGCGTTCTGAACCCCAATTCGCTGCATTCTGAGCATTGTTTGCGAACGTTGTTTCTTTTATATAATTAACTATTTGCAATTTTTTTTGATAAAATTTCCAAAAAATATAAAAAGATACCAAAGTATACTGAAGTATAATGATAACAACTGTAAAGTTAAGAGACACAACAAAAACAGAATTAGATCTATTTAGAGAGTATAAGAATGAATCTTATGAGGAAGTTATTCAAAAATTGATTTTTATCGCTAAAAACGCTGAGAAACAACCGGATATTTCACAACAAACTGCAAAGGATATTCAGAAAGCTCGTGAACGAATAAAAAAAGGGCTTTACTTAACAGAAGAGAATGCAAGAAGAAGACTTGGCCTTTGAAATTATTTTTGATGAAGATGCAATTAAATGTTTGAACAAGCTTAATAAAGAACTTAAATCTAGAATTTTTAACAAAATAATTCTTTCTAAAACAAATCCTTTTAGATATTTTAAAAGATTAGAGGAAAGATCAGATTTCAGATTAAGAGTAGGAAATTATAGAGTAATTGCTGATATTGAAAAAAGAAACATCTTCGTGACAAAAATTGGTTTGAGAAAAGAAATATATAAATGATTAATCTGTAGAATTAGTTACGTTTGTTTCAGTTAAATTTAGAGGAAAAATATATTCACAACCAGATATACATGTAACAGATTCTGTTACCCCATCAATTTGCAAAGTCACTTGTGCCACGTTATTAGTTTTCACGTTAGTAAACAGCACATTTATGTTCCAGTTTGATTCATTTCTATATGTATTAACTCTAGTGTATCTATCGTTTTTTGCCAAAGCATATGCTTGTCCGAAGTTATCTGCTGCTTTTTCTGCATCCTTCTCAACAACTTTAGGAACAGCAACAGTAGGACATTTCTCAATTGAACCTTGAGTTGTGCCATCGTAGCAAACATATGTAGTTGAACATGCGGACAACAAAGCCACTAAAATCATAAGAAATCCAAGTAAAAAGATTTGTTTGTTCATTTTTGTAACTCTTCTTTTAACTTTGCACAGAATTCTTTTGCACCTTTGTAATAAGATTCTACAGGATCTTTATCATTTTTCATTAGAACATTTAGTATTTGTTCTGTTCCGTACTTGTTTCTTTCAAGATTTTTTAAACTTAAAATAAACTTGTCTCCAAATACTTCTTTTTCTGTTTTCTCGAGTAAATCTAATTTGTTTTCAAAATTACTTAATATTTGTAACATTCTTTTTTTATCTGGTTTTTCTTCATTTTGCATCGATTCTGAAAATTCATTATACCAATCAGGTTTGATTGAAATTATTTCTCTTAATTCTTTTGAGCCACCATGATATTTGTTATATACTCTTCCTATTACAAAGTTGAGTGCTTTAGATTTATCCTCAATTGATGAAATGTATTCTTTAATAGTTAGTGGAGAAGATTTTATAATAGGTTGTTGCACAAATTGTTGTGTCTTTTTTATTATTTTTTCTTTAACTGGTTTTTCTAAAAGAGTGAGTAAAACAAAAAAGATTGCCAAGTATATCGCCGAAAATAGTATGTTTATTGCAGCTAAACTGGCTATATCTAAATTTTCTCTAAGTATTCTATCTCCGTTTGCAAATATTAAAAACAACGCTGCTAGAACAAATGGTGTTAACCAAATTATGGTTCTTGATAAAACTATTTCTTCATATATTAATAACCCGATAATTATAGTAAGTAGAGTTGGAGCAAATCCAAATAAAACCATGTAAAATGGAGCAGACGTATTAACTGCCGTTGTTACCAATATGAAAAATAATACTATAAGCATAAAGATTGAAAACCCTTCGAACAGCATCTTTTCTTTGCTTTTTGTTAGAACCATCTACTTTACTGCACTCCTGTGTTTTAAATATTTTTTTATTAATGAATAAATACACAATCAGAAAAACAAATTCTTGTAACTAACTATAACAACTACTCTCAAAGAAATCATTCGCAATGTTCAACTTGAAGAAAAAATACTATAATTCACTAAGAAAAGATTATTTCTTTTGCCAAGAATAACTTCTTTTTTTTGCGCTTTTTCCGAAGCCACAACTTGAGCAAATCTTTTTAGTAATATGATATGATTTTTCCCCACATCTTCTGCATTGTATGTGTGATTTTTTCCCCGATCTTTTCCCCATTGAGGGTGTTCCCTTTGACATATTCTATCCTCACAAAAACGTATTCTCCACTTTTTGATTTATTGTGGTGAAATTATTGTTATTGTATCTCCTCTTATGAAAACTGTTCCTAATTGTTTTTTCAGTTCTCCATCGATTCTTTCTTCTGCATTTTCTAGAACTGTGTTTATATGAATGTCAAAAGATATTAAATTTCCTACGTATTGTCTTCCATTTTTTAGTTCTACTAATACTCTTTTGCTTCTTGCTTTATTCAATGCATCTAAAGGTCTTGCCATACTTTCCATTTTAATTACCCCTCAAAAAAAATTTATTTTAATGCTGCGTTTATTACTTTCTCTTGTCCTGGTCTGTTTGTTACAACTGCCAGTCCTTTTTCTGTTTCGATTATAGTTCCTTTGGTCATTATGTTTCGTCTAACATAGTTTCGATTGGAACTACTTTCTTTAACATTTAATATTTTAGCTTTCATATGTTTTTTAGTTTTTGGATCGTAAACATTAGCAGTATTCGCTGAGAGAAGTCCTTGTTTTACTATTCCGCTTCTTGCTCTGCTAACTCTAACTCGTGCATTAGAAACCCCTGTTAGTGAAGCTTTGCTTCCTACCATATGTTGTCTCTTTGTTCTTGTGCTCGTATTTCTTGCGCCACTTGGCTTTCTTAATGATCTATCTTGAACTACTACCATGGTTCTGAGGAAAGATGAACTGTTTATAAATCTTTTGCCCTCAGATTTTTTAGTTTAATTACAAAAATAAAGAATGTAATCACTGTACAATGATGAAAAATAATAAACTTTAAATACTTCTAATGTTTATACTTCTAAATAGAGGATGAACCAATGAATAAAACAATATTTGCAACAATTACGGCACTAGGACTATTAGTTGGCACAACCACATTATTTGCACAGGATCAAGAACCAACCACCAAACAAAACACTAAAAGCACATATGGT
>PCYF01000021.1 GCA_002762915.1 Candidatus Woesearchaeota archaeon CG10_big_fil_rev_8_21_14_0_10_32_9 | reverse complement strand
AGGATACAATTTCAAACTTGAGAAAGACAATAGTATAACTGTGTCGCAATCTGCTAAAGATAAAGATATAATTCAATTATACAAGTTAAAAGAAAAAATAAAAAAAGTATATATTCACGGAGTTAAGGGAATAACCCAAGTTCTTCCTGTGAAAAAAGAAAATGAGTTTGTTATTATTGCAGCAGGAACAAATATGAAAGAAGTATTAGAGCTTGAGTTTGTTGATACTGCAAGAACATACACTAATGATCTTTATGAAGTTGAGAAGTTTTTAGGAATAGAGGCTGCAAGACAACTAATTATAAATGAACTTATGAAAGTTATTGAGGAACAAGGACTTAATGTAAATGTTAGACACATTATGCTTGTTGCTGATACAATGTGCATGTCCGGAAAAGTTCTTGGAATAAACAGATACGGAATTGTAAAAGAAAAACCATCTGTTCTTGCAAGAGCATCATTCGAAACACCAATAAGACACATTATTAATGCGGCACTTGTTGGCGAAGTTGATAATCTTAACAGCGTTATAGAAAACGTAATGTTAAATCAACCTGTTCCTGTAGGAACAGGATTGCCTGGATTGATTGTTAAAGCAAAAATGAAAAGCAAGTAATAAAAAAATAAACAAAAAAATATTAAATGTTAACAAAAGGTGAATATGGATGGAAGAAATAAGAAAATTGCTTGGTTCAGAAAAACTTATACTTGGTAAAGAAAGAACTTTGAAAGAATTAAGAAAAGGAAATTTACAAAAAGTATTTATAGCTTCGAACCTTGATGAACAAACAAAGAAAGATCTTGAATACTATCAAGAAATAAATAATTTTGAATTAGTTAATTCAAACATGACTAATGAAGAACTTGGTACTCTTTGTAGAAAGCCATTTTCCATAGCGGTTATGGGATTATTGAAATAATTTTTTTGGGGAAAAGATTTCATGAAAGCAAAGTATGATGTTGAACTTTTGAAGTTAATGTCTTTGTTTGAAAAAATAACGAGGGCGGATTTAAAAGATTGTTTCGTTAACAGAGAACGTGTTGTTTTCATTGTTCAACAAGGAGAGATGGGTAAAGCTCTAGGGAAACAAAAGTTTAATCTTCAAAAAATAGAAGAAGCAATAAACAGAAAGATTAAAATAGTGGAATTCAATCCTGACGTATTGGAATTCATCAAAAATTTGATGTATCCTTTAAAAATCCTTGAGATAAAGCAGGATGATTTGGTTGTGATAATCAAGGGTCCTGACACGAAAACCAAAGGATTAATGATTGGAGCAAGGGCTCAAAACTTAAGAAATTATGAAGAATTAGTAAAAAAATATTTCGATAATGTTACTGAAATAAAAGTAGTATAAAAATATCAAAAAACATGAGTGGATATTATGAGTAAAAAAGCATCAGGTTTAAACGCTGGAAACAAATTACAAGCAAGAAGAGCGGATCAAAGAAAGAAATACAAGTGGTATGCAAAAAAAACACTTGGTTTAAAGTCAAAGTATGATCCTCTTGAAGGTTCAAGTCAGGCTTCAGGTATTGTTCTTGAAAAAGTTCAAAGAGAAGCTAAGCAGCCAAACTCTGCAATGAGAAAATGTGTTAGAGTTCAGCTTGTAAAGAATGGAAAGCAAATTACAGCATTCTTACCAGGAGACGGTGCCCAGAAAATGGTTGATGAACACGATGAAGTTGTCATTGAATGTATGGGTGGCGGTATGGGTAGAGCTAAGGGAGACCTTCCTGGCGTTAGATGGCAAGTTATCAAAGTAAACGATCAGTCACTTGATGCTCTCTTAAAGAAGAGAATCGAGAAAGCTAGAAAGTAAATTCTTAATTTTAAATTCTTATTATTTTATTTTATGATCTTTATACTTTTTCTATAAATTACTTTTTTAATTGATTTTCGTATAAGCTTCTTATATTAATACAGAAAATTACAGAAATTTATTCTAGTTTCTTTATTTTTGCAACAAAGAATCCTTCAGAATCATTGTCTTGAGGATAAATTCTAAGACATTTAGAAACTCTAGGATCATATTTTTGTCTATCAAATTCCATTATTGCGGGAGATCTTTTTATATCTAAATTTATATCAAGAATGTCTGCATCAGGATTATTTTCTAAAAGTCTGCTTACGACTTTTTCATCTTCTTCTGGTTCAAGTGTGCAGGTGCTGTAAACAAGTTCTCCGCCCTGCTTTAACGCATTGAATGCATTTGAAAGAAGTTTGTATTGTATTCCAGATAGTTTACTAACAAGATGCGGACTCCACATTTCTATTATTTTGTAGTTTCTTCTTATTGTTCCAGTACCTGAACAGGGTGCATCAACAAGTATTTTGTCGAACATTTCCTTTTGACTAAGTCTTTCTCCATCCATCTTTGTTATCAGAATATTTCTTACTCCACATCTCTGAGTATTAAGACCTAATGCGCTTAATCTTTTTCCTTGCGAATCGTTAGCAATCAGTAATCCTTCATTATTCATATATTGTGCAAGTTGTGTTGTTTTACTTCCTGGCGCAGCGCACAAATCAAGAACTATTTCTCCAGGTTTTGGTGCTAATACTACTGGTGGAATCATTGATGCTGCATCTTGAACATAAAAATATCCGAGTTGATGTTCTGGAACATTTCCTATATCAAATCTTTCACCGTGTCGGTATTTTATCCAGAATCCTTCTTTGCACCATGGAACTTGTTCTAATATCCAGTCTGTTTCTAATCTCCTTTTAATTTCATCAACCGTAGTTTTTAATGTGTTCACTCTTATTGTTTTTTTTATATACTTTGAACTGAATTCTTTAAAACAAGCAAAGTTTTCTTCTCCAATAAGTTTTGTATATCTATCAATAAAAGCTGGTTTTAAATCCTCTAATGTGAATTTTTTATCAACATGTAATTGTTCTTGAAGATCGGATTCAGGATTATTAGTAATTTCTTCTTCAGAATCAACGTCAATAATTGAAGTTTCTTTATTCATTTTATCATGATTTTTTCTTTTTTTATCTTTCATTGATTTTAGATACTTGCTGTTTGTTTATATTTTTGTTGAATATTGCTCGCTGACCTCTTATTTTTAGCCGAAATATTTATAAAAGAAAGACCTTTCTTATAGAGTATTCTTCTCGTTGGCATTTAACTCGAGCCAATTAGGAGAGTGGTAAGACTTCGAATTGTAAAAAGTCAAATTGAAAATTGTGAAAACATATTAATAATTGAAAGAAAAGGTAACTAAAATGAGCATACAAAAAGGAGATTTTATAGAGCTTGATTACACCGGAAAAATTGTTGAAGATGATATGATTTTTGATACAACAATTCCTGCAGATGCAAAAAAAGCAGGACTTATTCACGAACATGCGGATGGAGAAGAACATCATCACCATCATCACCTTCACGAAGAAGATTTTAAACCAGTTGTTGTTTGTGTTGGGCAAAATCATGTTCTTCCAGGTCTTGATAAAAAACTCGAAGGACTTTCTATGGGTAAACATGAAATAAATTTAACTGAAGAAGAAGCTTTTGGAAAAAAGAATAGTAAATTGTTAAAATTAATTCCCTTGACTGCGTTCAAAGAACAAAAGATAAATCCTCAAGTTGGTCTTGTTCTTAATATCGATGATGCTAAAGGAATAGTAAGAAGTGTTAGTGGTGGCAGAGTTATTGTAGATTTCAATCATCCTCTTGCAGGAAAAGAAGTTCTTTATACTGTTAATATAAATAAAAAAGTAGATGATGCTGAACAAAAAATAAAAGCTGTGTTAACTATGGCTAGACTTCCATATTCTGATCTTAAAGTTGAAGGAACTAAAGCATCTGCTAAACTTGCGTTCGAAATTCCAAAAGAATTAGTTGAGCCATACTTAGAAGATGTTAAGAAAATTACTGGTGTTGAGCTTAAATTTGTAATGCCTGAAACTAAAAAAGCTGCTCCTGAAAAAACTCAGAAAAAAGAGCAGAAAGAAGAAAATTCAGAAAAGAACAACAAAGTTTAAATAAAAGGAAAAAGAGAACAATCAGTACATCAAAATTTTAAATTTATTGAGGGATCAGAACAAAATTTTGTAATGTCTTTATATCTTTTGGAGGGGTAGGGAATGGTTGATGACATAAGAAGCGTGAAAATGGCAAATATTGTCAGGAAATCTAATGAACTTGACGCAGAACTAGAGGAATTATTATCAAAGCAAAAAGCTAAGATAAAAGTTTTCGGTTGCGGTGGCGGTGGAAATAATACTATTAATAGAATAACCGAAATAGGTATTGCGGGTGCTGAAACAATTGCAATAAATACTGACGCTCAGGATTTACTTTATACTTCAGCTGATAAAAAAATATTAATTGGAAAAGATTTAACAAAAGGATTAGGTGCAGGCAGTATTCCAAAAATAGGAGAAGACGCTGCACGTGAGTCTGAACACGATATTAAATCTGCAATGGTTGGAGCAGATATGGTTTTCATAACCTGCGGTCTAGGGGGAGGAACAGGCACTGGTTCAGCACCGGTTGTTGCAGATCTTGCAAAAAGATCAGGACCTCTTACTGTTGCAGTTGTTACAATTCCGTTCAAAATGGAAGGTCAGAGAAGATACGAAAACGCAATGATGGGACTTGACGCTTTAAGAAAAAATGTAGATACACTAATTGTAATTCCTAACGACAAATTATTGGAATTAGCACCGGATCTTCCGCTTCATACTGCATTTAAAATTGCAGATGAGATACTTACAAATGCTGTAAAAGGGGTTGCAGAACTTGTAACTAAAGCAGGACTTGTTAATCTAGATTTTGCAGATATTCGTGCAGTTATGGGTGACGGAGGCGTTGCACTAATCGGTGTTGGAGAATCTGATTCAAGCAATAGAGCAATAGAAGCAGTTGAGAAAGCAATAAATAATCCTTTGCTTGACGTTGATATTACTGGAGCAAGTGGGGCTTTGATTAATGTTTCTGGCGGAGCAGATATGACTTTAGAAGAAGCTAGAAAAGTTGTTGAAAAAATATCTGAACGATTAGACCCTGACGCAAGGATGATTTGGGGAGCTCAAATTGCAGAAGATCTTCAAGGAACAATAAGAGTTATGCTTGTTGTTACAGGAGTAAAATCCTCTCAGATAATGGGAAGTTATGGAACTTCTCACAAAAACAAAAAAAGAGAAACAGAATCTGAGTTAGGAATAACTTTTGTTGATTAAATTCAAAGAACAAGGAAAATAAGGATGGGAATAATATGAATGTAAAAGAAAGATTTGTAAATTTTGTTGGAGAATGTGCAAGAGTTTTAAGAGTTACAAAAAAACCAACAAAAGAGGAATATTGGACTATAACAAAAGTATCAGCAATCGGTATTTTAATAATCGGATTGATAGGTTTTTTACTACATCTAATTAATGCACTTGCATCTTTAATAGTTGTATCAGTGGTGGTTATTGTGTTAGTTGCAGTGTTGCTTTTTATGAAAAAAGATAATTAGATTAAGAATGTAAAAATAGAATGTAAAAATATGAAGTGGTAAGTATGGAAGAAGAAAATATACTCAAACAAAATAAAATTGGTGAAGATGAATTACAGAGAATGAGAGAAATCGAAGAAGAGGAATCTCAAAAATCAAAGGAGTCTAAAGAAAAGGCTGTAACAAAAATTGATACGCACATTTATGCTCTAAGAGTTACTGCAAACAGAGAGGATCAAGTTATGACTTTTGTTTCCAGTAATGTTGCAAGAAAAAAAATTGCAGCTTATTCAGTAATTAGACCTCACGGTATGAGAGGATACATATTTATTGAAGCAGAATCAAGAAGTGATGCAGAACAAGCAGCATTTGGAGTTCCATATGCAAGAGGAGTTCTTCCAAACGAAATTGGATATCATGAAATTGAACACATGCTTGAACAAGCTAAGAAAGATGTTGATATCAGGAAGAATGATATTGCTGAAATCATTTCTGGTCCTTTCAAAAGAGAGAAATGTAAGATTTCTAGGGTTGATAAGGCTAAAGAAGAAGTTGTTGTGGAGCTACTAGAAGCAGCAGTTCCTATTCCAATAACTCTAAAAATGGATGCAGTTAAGGTTATTAGAAGAGATGAGGAGTAATTTTCCTCTTATTTTCTCTTTAATCTAAGAAAGCTTTATAAATCAATATGGATTCCAAAATACAACGGAAAATACATTTAAATTTAGAATAAAACCAATATAAACAAAATATATAGAGGATAATTATGGCAACAAGTTCAGTAGATGTTTTAATTGAAGGCGGAAAAGCTACAGCAGCACCACCATTAGGGCCTGCTTTAGGACCATTAGGAGTTAACATAGGGTTAGTTGTGGCAGATATTAACAAGAAAACTGTCGATTTCAAAGGAATGCAAGTTCCAGTAAAAGTTACAGTAGATAGTGAGACAAAACAACACACAATAACAATTGGAACACCTCCAGCATCTGCTCTTATTAAAAAAGAAGCAAAATTAGACAAAGGATCAGGAAAACCTCAAGTTGATTTTGTTGCAGATCTTAAAATAGAACAAATAATCAAAATTGCAAAGATGAAAGAAGATTCTTTAACCGGTAAAACTCTTAAAGAAAGAGTAAAAGAAATTGTCGGAACCTGTAGAGCTATGGGTGTTAAAGTTGAAGAAGTTGAATCAGCTGAAGCAATCAAATTAATTAATGAAGGAAAATTCGACAAGGAAATTGCTGAAGAAAAAACGGAAATTTCTGCAGAAGAATCAAAACAAATTGAACAGGAAAGAGTTAGAATGCAGAAGGATCTTGAAGATAAGAGAGCACAATATGAAACTTCAGCTAAAAACATAATTAAAGAAAATGAAGGAAAGACTTCAGAACAAATTAGAAAAGCGTTGGAAACTGCAAAGATTCCTGAAGAAATTATTAACAAACTTGCTCCAAAAGCTGATGCCAAAAAAGGTGGCGCACCAGCAGGTGGTAAGGGTGGAGCTAAAAAATAATTGATGGTGTAAAATGGCAAGAATAGGCGGACCAAGAAGAAAAAAAGTATCAAGATTTACAAAGAGCACTAGAACTAAAGGAAAAATTAGTCTAAGAAGATATCTTTCAGAGTTTGAAGATGGGGATAGAGTTTCATTAACAGTTGAACCTTCAATTCACAAAGGTATGTATCATCCAAGATTTATTGGAAAGTCAGGAATAATTGTTTCAAGAAAAGGTTCTTGCTACGAAGTAAAAATACATGATTTTAGTAAAGAGAAAATTTTGATTGTACATCCTATACACATGAGAAAGTTATAAATTTAAAGGTGAGTAAAAAATGTCTAAAGTTGAAGTCCTAGAAAAAATACCAGTGTCTCTGCCAGAATTGAAGTCTGAATTAACTGCAATTGAGAAAAGAGATAGTGAACTAGGATTCAGAGCAGGCAAGACAAAAGAATATGTTAATGCCTTTGCAGACCTTTCAAAAACCGCATTTTCAGATCTAAAGAAACAATTAGACGCTTTACAGATCCCAAGACTTAAAGAAGATCACATCGTTAAAATTTTAGATGTTAGACCTAAGTCAGTGGATGAATTAAATGTTGTTCTTCAAGGATATACTCTTACAGTAAGTAAAGAGAACATGAAAAGCATCATTGATGTTCTAAATAAATAATTATTGCGACGTCTTAGCGCAAAATATATAAATCTGCTAAGATAATGACATAACTAATGAGATTAAGTCGGGGGGAAGAAGATGAATCAATCAAGAAAAGAAGAAGCAGCGCTAGTACTCGATTTCTTGTTAAACGGATATGCATCGGATCGGACTCCCATTCATCTAAAGACATCTATTGCTCAGGCACTGGGTACAAGTAATTTTACAATTCTAGAGTTAGTTCCAAAGAAAGGAATATATTTACAACCTCTTGAAAAAGTGTATATTGGTGAAGCTAAAAGAGATAAGGTTCATCATATTAATGGAAGAATTCCTTTTGAAAAATTGTCAAGTACTGCTAAGGCTGAATTGGAACACGCAGTCAAAGAAATATTAATTGATCAAGAAGAAAGATTTGTAGAGTTCTTTAACAAAGCACAACCTCTTAATACAAGAATGCACATTTTGGAGTTGTTACCAGGTCTTGGAAAAAAACATATGAAAGAGATAGTTGAGCAAAGAGTTGAAGCACCTTTCAAGAGTTTTGCAGACATAAAAGAGCGAGTAAAACTTATGCCTGATCCAGAAAAAGTTGTTATAAAAAGAATTGTTCAGGAATTGCAAGGTCAAGAAAAGCACTTCTTATTTGTAAACAGACAATAGTTTTTTTCTATTTTTTGTTTCTTAATTATTAATTAATTTATGTTTGTTCAAATTTGAACAGTAGAAACAAGTTGCACTTTTGCAGGTTTATTAAATCCTATGCCTGAATCAGTCTTATAATATTTGAATTCAAGATCTAGTTTGATTTTTTCTCCATCTCTAGGATTTACGTTTTCGCTATTTCCTGTGCAGGTTATATCAATCAGATCGTCTGTCTGTATGTTATTGTAAGATGCGATGGTGCAATTTGCGTATGCTTCTTGTTTAGTAATTCTTAACGAAGTGTCTGATACTATGTTTATAGTTGCGCCCAATGTATTTCGTAGTCTAATTTTTTGTGAGTCCATATTTAATTGATAATTCTCACATAAGAATCCTGGAGGAGCCATACATCTATCTGCAACACTTGTTTGAGGATTTAGTACTCCGAAGTATGCTAGTGCACCAATCATTACAAGAATGACAAGGAATGCCCAACCGTATGTGGTCAAGAATTCCATAGCTGCTTGAGCTCTTTTTGACATAACTATTATTTCCTAGAGATAGTATTTAAAGGTTTTGAAAATAAAACTTAAAATGTTAAGAACATTAAAAGAAAAATATTAATTTAAAAAAAAATCTATCCTGTTTAGGATAGTGTGTTTGCAAAGATTTCTCCGTTTGTAACTTGTGTGTATCCGGATCCATCTGTTTGACTGTAGAATATTTTAAATTGTATTCTCTTCTTCTTTCCTTCAGTCAATCTTGTTGCAGTTGTGTTAATTGTACAATTGATGTCAGAAACTCCGCCGTCAATTTTAACAACTTGTGGTAAAACTGATAGTGTGGAACATGCATAATATGTGCTGTCTGAATCTGATTTTACAGTTATATTAGTAATATTCAACTCAGTATTAAGTCCGTTTCTTATTCTTAATTGAACTTCAGGCGCAGTTGCTTTAACTACGTAATTCTGTCCATCGCACGAGAATGGTGCTGATACCTGACATCTCTGTGAGATAAATTGAGATGGATCTAGTACTCCGAAGTATGCTAGTGCTCCAATCATTACTAGAATAATTAGAAATGCCCAACCATATGTGGTCAAGAACTCCAATGCTGCTTGTCCTTTTTTATTGTATTTCATTCGTAAACACCTCATCTATTTACTTGTAAATTTTATAATATCCTATTCTTGAGTTGGCAGTATATAAATATTTCGTTTTTTTGTAGATGATTTTAGTCTAAAAAAACAGCATATATAAAAAGGATTAAAAAATACCCTGTCGTCTATGCAACAAAACAATGATAAAAAACAAGATTTTTCTTATGAAGAAGGGATAATAAAACGTGAATTTCAAGACGTGCTTGGCCAAGATGATGTAAAAAAACAGCTTAGATCTGCAATTCTTATGAGAAGACACGTGATAATAGTGGGACCTCCTGGAATAGGAAAAACTACTTTAGCAAAAAATATAGCAAAGATTCTTCCTCAAAAAAAGATTATTGATGAGAAAACGGGAAAAGAGACAGAAGTGGATTCTGTTTTTGTTAGGGTTCAGGGAAGTCCTGACTTGACTGCAGAAGATTTGATTGGGGATATTGATCCAATAAAGGCTATGAAATTTGGGCCATTGTCTCATGAAGCTTTTACTCCTGGAAAAATTTTCAAAGCAGATGGAGGAATTCTTTTTTTTGATGAAGTTAACAGATGTTCAGAAAAACTTCAGAATGCATTACTTCAAGCGCTTGAAGAAAGAAAAGTAACAATTGGCAGTTATGACGTTGATCTTGATGCTAATTTTATTTTTATTGGCACAATGAATCCAGAAGAATCTTCAACGGAACCTTTAAGTGATGTTTTTCTTGACAGATTTGATTTGATTTATATGAGTCCTCCTGAGAAACAAGATGTTGAAGAAAAAATTGTTTTATTAAAAGGAAAATCGTTGGTTGAATTTCCAAAAGATTTGTTTTCAAATATGATTTATTTTGTAAGAGCTTTGAGAAATAATTCAGATCTAGAAAAAAAACCTTCAGTAAGAGCGTCAATAGGAATATACGAGCGTGCACAGAGTAACGCATTTATTTCAGAAAGAAATAAAGTAGATGTTCGAGATGTTCAAGACGCTATGATTTCTGTTCTTGCACATAGAATAAGATTAAAGCCTTCGATTAAATATTTGAAATCTGCTGTTGATTATTTAAAAGAACAATTTTCGGAACAATTTGAAAACGAAAAAACTACTTCGGGAGATTGTCCCTAGCAAACTAGAAGATTCAGATTATGAAGAAGATAAGTTGACTACTGTTTCACAGAAACCAAAAAAAGAAGAAGCTGAAGAATTATCTGGAAAGTTGAGAAAAGATAATCGTAATGATAAACTTCTTCATTCTAAAATTGAGGTTGATAAAGAAAAGGTTGATCGCGCTAAAGCACTTACTGACGCAATTAACAACAATATTAGTAGTTTTTCTCCCGATGCTGCGTTTGATCAACTTGTTAATAATTACAAATCTGCAAAACAATTGATGGGTGAAACGCTTATACGAGAGCTTACTGGATATGAGCCTGGATTTGTTGAAAAGAATATAAAGGTTCCAGAATTCAAAAAGGAGTTAAAAGAAAGAATTAAACAAAATCTTGATAATCTTGAAAAGGATGGATTGCTTAACAAAGCAGGAGACATAACTGAAGAAGGTTATACTTTTGCTTCTTTGTCTTTATTATCTGAAGAATTAGATGAACTTAAGGGAAAAGGTTTACTTGGAGAGAATGAAGGAAAAGAAATTTCTATTTACGGAGAAAGAATGGATAATAGGGCTTATCGTCAGGGAGATAGATATAAAGATGTTGATTTGAAGAAGACTATTAAAAAAAGTATAAGGCGAGCGCACACTGAATTAATAAAACAAGATTTGGTTGTTTCAGAAAGACAAAACAAGGGAAAAATAGATGTTGTTTATGCAATTGATACTTCTGGAAGTATGAAAGGAGAAAAAATTAGGATGGCCAAGAAAGCAGGTGTTGCTTTAATGTATAAAGCCATAGGAAATAAAGACAGAGTAGGAATTGTGGTGTTCGGATCAAAGATTCATAATTTAATTAAACCTGCAGACGATTTCTATGGTTTATTAAAAGAGTTAACAAAAATAAAAACAACTGGAGAGACAGATCTTTCTTTGGCAATTGATGCTTCGTTAAAGTTATTTGATTCAAGTAAAAATAATAAGCATCTTGTTCTTTTAACTGATGCGTTGCAGACACTTGGAAAAAAACCTGAGAGTGATGTTTTAGAAAAAGTATCTGTTGCACACAGCGCAGGAATTTCTTTAACAATTATTGGAATAAATCTTAATAAGCAAGGAGAAGATTTTGCGAAAAAAATAGCGGATGTGAGTTCAGGAAGTCTTTACAAAGTTAGCGATTTAAAAGATATAGATCAAATAATAATTGAAGATTATTATAACTCAAAGAGATAAGTAAGAGTAAGTTTATTCAAATATTATTACACGATGATCTCTTTTTTTCTTTGTATGAAGAGTTTCTAGTGATTCTTCTAACATTTGTTCAGTAACATCTAATATTCCTTTTCCAGGATCAAGTATGGTAAAATTATGTTCTGAAGGCATTTTGTAAAATACTAAATATTTGGATGTGCTTTTTGCATCTCTAAATATGCCTGCATTAACTCTTAGAAGTAATATGTGCCCTGCTTTTAAAGCATCTTTTATCTCTTCAAGAGTTATGTCTCTCTCCTCGATTTGAATGTTGTTTTTCTCTGCTTCTCTTGCATGAATTTTTGAAAGATATTTTGCATCATCTATTTCTCTTTTGGTATATCCTTTAAATCTATAATCTGGATAATCATATTCTTTTTCTTCTAAAATTAACTTCATATTAAGTCCTTGTTTTTTCGCAAATGTTGCCATCGCATAAATGCTAGATGCCCTCGTAGGAAGATTGCATGTTTCAAGCCATATTTTGAACTCGTTTTCTCGAGAGAGTTTAAATTCAGGTTTAAAATGATGTATTATCATAAGTAAAGAAGATGAAGCACAGGTGTAATCTGTGGTTTGCTTGTAAAGTTTCATAGTTCAGTAAAATTTAAAGAAGTATTTAAAGATATTGTATTGACTCTAACAATATTTTTAAACAAAAAGAAAAAACATGTATTATGGTCAAGTTAGAGAAAGCATTTGATTATGTGTTTTTAGGTGTATTAATTTTAATTGTTATTTTAGGAATATTGCTTTTTACCAAATCTCCTGCTCAAAAAGCCTCTTGTACTAGTTCAAATAATTTAACGTGTTCTAATGTTTTTTTTACTGATTCTTATTTGTCGTTTGAATTGGAAAATAATCAAGGAGTAGATTTTTTGGTGGGGATGAATACTGATAATTTAATAAATAATTCTGCCCTCTTTTACAATTGTTTTTTTTTATACCGGGGAGAACATTTTTACAATAACATATATTTATTAAAAGGAAATAGGCTGAATGTTGATTGTTTTATAGAACATGCTGTTATTTCAAATGAGTTTCCTTTGACGTTTAAGTTTTATTACAGAAGAGTAATTGATGCACCAAATATGACTAAAGTTGCAGAAATTAATTTAACAAAAAATGATGTTGATGATTGATGATTAAGTTGAATAAGATACAGCAAGCAGCAATAATATTCTGTTTAGTTTTTGTTATTTTTACATATGCTGAATTTCAAGCGGATCAACTTCCAAAATATGATGCTTATTATCATGCAAAGATGGCAGAGAAATTTCCTTCTGGAGAGTTTTTTTCTCAACAATTTCCGTGGTTATCTCAAACAGATCTCGCTCAAAATTATGGAAACATGCATTTCTTGTATCATGTCTTTTTGTCCCCATTTACTCTTTTAGGATTTGCTGGAGTAAAATTAGCTACTATTATTTTGGCAAGTTTGTTCTT
>PCYF01000066.1 GCA_002762915.1 Candidatus Woesearchaeota archaeon CG10_big_fil_rev_8_21_14_0_10_32_9 | reverse complement strand
GCATCATAAAATGGTGCTTGTTCTTTTTTGAAATTGTCAACGATTATTTTTGGACTTGATCCTTTTGCTCCAAGTTTTTTTCCAAAATTTAGAAATATTATGAATATTGCTAGAAATGCTATTCCTCCTATAAAGAATGCTGCGAACATTATTGCTCCAGCAGTTGTTCCTAGTGATTTAGAATAGTGTTCTAATGCAAACCAAGGCATTATCATTGCGGCAATTGCCAAGATTAATAGTATTATGCTCTGACTTTTTAGTGATTGATTTCCAAGTGAGTTTGTATTTTGAACTAGTTCTCTGCCTTTTCCTGCCGCAACTGTTCTTATAATTGGTTGATTTTCATCATTAACATTTTGGAATGCAAGTATATCTACAAGTTTTTCTTTCGGAAGTAATTCGGCTAAGGCTAATCCTAGCATGCTTTTTCCTGTTCCTGGTTCTCCTATTAATAGAACGTGTCGTCTTTGTATGCTTGCTTTTTTTATTACTTGTATTGCATCTTCTTGTCCTATTACTTGGTCTATTAATTTATCAGAAACATTCAATTCAGCAGTTGTTTTGAATTCTTTTGGATTATTTTTTACTTTTACAACTTTTTTCTTTGCCATCTTCTCCCCATCTTTGCGAAATTACCTTGATTTTAATAGTTTTCGTTAAACTTTCGAAATAAATCTAGAATATTTTAAGTTTATTTATCTAGTTATAAAGCTTATGCAAGATGCATTTATTGAATATATTGCGTTATCTTTGATAATTATAGGTTTAATTATTGGTTTTTTCTTTGTTTTAGATACTTCTTCAGCTGATGCATTCTTTGTTTCATCTGATGATGATGCATTTATTGATGGTTCTGTTCTTACTGCTGGTTACAGTGAAAATAAAGATTGGAGTTACTTTGAAATTTATTCTTGTAGAACATTTAGTGCTGGAATGAGTGGAAAAGTAAATTTAATTGAAGGAGACTTCGTTCAAATCAGAGGTTCTTATTCTGATGGTTTCTTTTTCGTTGATGAATTAGAAATGAAATGAATTATTCATTATTTTTTATATGATTCTTGTACTGTTATCCCGTTATTTAATGGAACTATTTTAAATCCTCCATTTTCTTGATCAAGCACATATAAAAATCCATTTTTATTATTATCTTTCAATTGATCAAAAGGATTAATTTCAAAATTAGTATTTTCTAAACTTTTATCACAAGGACTTCCACCCATATCGCTAACTTTTTTATTATCAGAAGCACAGTTTAACAAATAATTTTCAAACATGAACTGGAATGTGTATAAATTATATAAATAATTATCGAAAGATAAAACGCATGCTAAGTTTTATTGGCATTTACTTTAGTAAACTTTTTAATCTAGTTGTTGTAAGATTTTGTTATGGATATTAACATATTGTTTGCAATTAGTCCAATAATTCTTATAATGCTTCTTTTGATTGTTTTCAAACGACCATTATTTGTTTCTGCACCAATAACTTTTTTCTTTACGTTTTTGTTAGCGTGGTTTTATTGGCGAATGAGTGCATCTCACATCATAGGGTCTACTTTGAAAGGTTTATTTGTAGCAATAGATATTAGCATCATTATTTTTGGTGCAATTTTTTTCTTAGAATTTTTGAAACGTACAAAGTTATTGAATTCTATAGTATCTTATCTTGAACACATTAGTCCCGATAGGAGAATACAAGTAATTATCCTTGTTTGGTTCCTTGGTAGTTTTATTGAAGGATCTGCTGGATTTGGTACTCCTGCCGCAATTATAGCACCTTTACTTGTCGGGATGGGGTTTCCTGCAGTTATGGCCGTTGTTCTTGCATTAATTGGTAATTCTACCGCTGTAGCATTTGGAGCTGTTGGAACTCCTATTAGAGTTGGATTATCTGGGTTACCGATCGAGGGCGTAGTTAATAATGTTGCTTTAGTTAATGGTATTGCTGGATTTATTGTTCCTATATTTCTTGTTGGAGTTCTCATTTTTGGAGACAAATTCTTAGAAACAAAGGAGAAAAAATCTTACTTCTTTGAAATATTGCCTTTTGCGTTATGGGCAGGATTTGTTTTACTTGTGCCTTATTATTTAACTTCATTTTTGGGTCAAGAGTTTCCTTCTTTACTAGGTTCTCTAATTGGACTAGTAATTATTATCTTTACAACCAAGAAAAAATTTCTTGTACCGGAAAACGTTTGGAGAATTAGAGAAAGAAAACATAATGTAGATTTTTCATTCAAGTCCTTAGCTCCTTATCTAATTTTAATTTTGTTTTTAATTCTGGGTAAATTTTTATTACCTAGTTTCTCTTTAGTAATTACTGAGGGCATCAAACATTCATTTAATTTATTTAATCCGGGATTAATATTTATTTTAACTGTGCTTGTCGTTGCGGTTCTGTTTAGATTTTCGAGAAAAAATGTGTTCGGCGCAGCACATGATGCTCTATCAAAGTTATTGTACCCATTTATTTCTATTTTATTCATTACTGCTTTTGTTCAATTGATGATTTATACTGGATATAATACTTCTGGTATTACTAGCATGGTTAATATTATTGCTAATTTGTTTAAATCTTCTTTGTTAATCTTCTTTTCTCCGTTTATTGGAGCATTTGGTGCATTCATAGCAGGCAGTGCAACTGTCTCTACAATTTTGTTCGGTCCTTTTCAATATTCAGCTGCAATTGATCTCGGCCTTAGTGTATCCGCACTATTAGCATTACAAGTAATAGGTGCTGGCGTTGGAAATATGATAGCACTCACGAATGTTGTTGCTGCTGAAGCCACAGTAAAGATTCATGGTTACGAGCATGAAATTCTTAGAAAAACAATTATTCCTTGCATTATTTATTTACTAATTGTTGCAATCATTGGAATTATTTTGTTATAATAATATTAGAATAAATTAAAAAATAAAAAATTAGATTAGTTTTTTCTATTCAACCGATTTATGGTCTTCTTTTTTGAAAACAATCTCTACAATATACTGGTTTACCTTCGGTTGGTTTAAATGGCACTTCTGCTTCTTGTCCACATTCTGAGCAAGTTACTTTATGCATTTCTCTTGGGCCGTCGAAATTTCTTCTTGGTCCGCCGCTATTTCCACCGAATCGACCTCTATTATTGCTTGGTCCGTTTGTTCTTGGTCTTTCATTAAAAGACATTTCTTTCACCTTTCGTTTATCTTAGTTAGTTACTTGTGTTTTTGTTGATACTTCTGTAATATTACTGTAAGTTACTAACAGAGTTTAGGTCTTTATTGTTGTTTATATAATTACTTGTTTTTTTATGATAGAAACTATAGTTTCCAGAACATATGTTGGATTATTACATTTTTTGTTTTACATCGTCTAAAGACAACAAAAAGCTTTATATACTAGTCGCATCATCTGTATTTGGATATACAAAACAGTATATTGGCATAATTTTAAGAGGTGTAGTTTGTTTGATAGAAGATAAATTAATCACAGTAGGATTATTGTTCTTATTTGCTATTGTAGGAGGACTTATTTCTTCAAGATTCAGACAACCAGTTGTTCTAGGATTGTTAATTGTTGGAACCATAATAGGTCCAAATGCATTAAACATTGTTCATGATAAGGAAATGATTGATTTAATGATTGAATTTGGAGCAATATTATTCTTATTTGTAGTTGGATTAGAATTTTCACTTAATAAATTGCTAAAAACAGGAGTTAAATCGCTTATAGTAACTTTATTTAAAGTTGGAATTATGTTCTTTACCGGATTTACGACCGTAGTTTTACTTGGATTTGGAGTTGTAACTGCAGCTTTTGTTGGAGTAGCAATGTCTTTCTCAAGTACAATGATTATATTAAATATTCTTAAACAAAAAGGACTAGTAAAAAGAGGAGAGTTACCTATATTAATTGCAGTTCTTGTTCTTGAAGATATATTTGGAGTAGTTGCATTAACATTTTTTGCAGCAATGAAAGAATCAGGTGCAGCAGGAATTCTTGGCGGAATTGAGCATTTAATATTGAGTTTAACTGCATTAATTATTGTTTATGTAATCCTATCTAAGTTTGCAGAACGTATTGTTATTTGGCTTACAAAGAATGCTGGAGAAGAATTAATTGTATTCATAAGTCTAGGATTATGTGCGGGCTTTGCATACCTTGCATTTTTATTAGGCTTGAGTCCTAGTGCAGGCGCATTTTTAGCAGGAAGTGTCGTTTCTTCATTTAGACAATCAAAAGAATTTGAACACGCAGTTAAACCACATTCCTTTATGTTTACTTCATTTTTCTTCATAGCAATGGGCACAATGATAAATGTTAGCGCAATAGTAGAACACTGGTTTGCAATTCTAATGTTATTAATCGCAACAGTAGTTGGTTTATTTTTTGCAGTCGGCCTTATCACTAGACTTCTTGCTAATTTCAAAGGAGAAAGCGCAGTCTTTAGTACACTTGCAATGCTTCCGCCTGGTTCATTTTCTCTTTTAGTTGCTAGAGAAAGTCTAAAGTTCGACGTTGGTTTTGATGTCGTTACAATGATCTCTGTATCGATTATATTTATGTCTATTTTAATGGCATTTACTGTTAAAAGTAGTGGAACGTTTTATGATTATTTTGCAACTAAAAAGAATTCAAAAATGAAAAGTGCTATTAATTCTTTTTCAAATTATATTAGTTCATTTTTTGATGAAGTTGAATTAGAAAGTACTTATTCAAATAAATTAAAAAGAAAAGTTGCAAAACTTGCTAAAATAGTTTTAGGTTTTATTTATATTGGAATTATTCTGGCAAGAGTAATTAGTTGGATTGCACCTACTGGAACCTTATCTTACATAGTATACTCAATATATGTTGCAATTATGTTAGTTATTTTGTATTATATATCTAAGGCATCTAAAGATGTTAATACACTTGTAATAAAAATACTGGCGAATCTTGAAGGAGGAATTAACTTAAAAAGAACTAAGAGTCTCATTAAATACATGATGAGAGGGTTTAGTTTAATTTTGGTTGGATTATTTTCTCCATTAGTACTTTACATAATCAATGCGAGTCCTTACTATATCGGAATTTCGGCAGCATTAATACTATTAGGAGTATTTATGTTTTCAAGAAGCTGGAAATTGTTAAAGAATGTATCTCTTGACTACAAATATACTATTCACAGTTACAAGAAAGCAGAGTTTAAATCATCCGATAGATATTAATCACTTATCTTCTTCTTTCAAAGCTTTTTCTTGGTCCTCTGTTGTTGGAAGGTCTTCCAAACTTTGAATCTCTTGAATCGCTTCTTCTTGGTTCTGCTTGCATTTCAATCTTCGGAACATGTGGTTTTTCTACTCTTTGTACATTAAGATCATATGTTCTTAAAATATCTGAGAAAGTATTATGATCTCTGTCTCCAATTAAGTTTACTACTATTCCGCTTTTTCCTGCTCTAGCAGTTCTTCCAATTCTGTGAATATATTGCTTTGTATCATTTGGTAGTTCGTAGTTGTATACATGTGAAACTCCAGGAATATCTAATCCTCTAGCTGCAACATCTGTACATACTAAAACGAACGCATTTTTTGAATTAAATTTAGCAATTATACTATTTCTTTTCTGTTGTGTTAATCCGCCATGTATTGCTAATGCATCAATTTTGTTTTTGTAAAGATTTTTAGCAACCATATCCGTGTATCTTCTCGAGTTACAAAAAACCATCACTAATCCTGATTTTTCCTCTTGAAGTAAGTGAACTAAAACTGAAAATTTCATATTGTTCTTTACATCATAATATACTTGTCTAAGTTTTTTTGGATCAACTTGATTAGCTGCGTTTATTTGAACAGGATTGTTCATAAATTTCTTTGCAATTTCTTTTATTTCATTAGAAACAGTTGCTGAAAATAATAGAGTTTGTCTATTCTTTTGACATTGAGACATTATTCTATTAACATCATCATAAAAACCCATGTCGAGCATTCTATCTGCTTCATCTAGAACTAATATTTTTACTTTAGAAAGATTTATTGTTCTTCTTTCCATATGATCTAGAATTCTTCCTGGCGTTCCTACAACAATTTCTGTGCTTCTTAGTGCATCAATTTGAGGATTTATTGATACTCCGCCATATACTGATGTTATTTTGAACTGATCGTGTTTTGAGAATTTCTTTAACGCAGTAACTATTTGTTCTGCAAGTTCTCTTGTAGGTGTTAGTACTAAGGCTTGTATTCCTTGTTTTTTTTGTACAACATTTAGTATTCCTGCACCAAATGCCAGTGTTTTACCCGATCCTGTTGCACTACCTGCAATTACATCTTTTCCTTCTAGGATTACTGGTATGGATTTTTCTTGAACTTCTGTTGGTTGTTCAAAACCCATGTCTTTTATTGCTCTTAACAAATGTATATTTATATTTAGGTCTTCAAATTTCATTTTTTTTACGTGTTAAGAAATATAAGATTTCTTAATCGCGCATGTTAATCGCTAAGAAATAGTTATCTCTTAATCTCCTTTTTTACAAACTTAGGAAAGATTGTTCATTTATAAAGTTATTCACTTTTGTTGTTTCTTAGAGAAATAAAAAATATCATTGTAAATTTTCGTTATTATTTTTTTATCAAGCTTACAATTTTTTATTGCATCCTCTATTAATTGTTGTTCTCTTTGTTTATTTTCAACTTTTAGTCCTGTTTTTTGTTTTATTTTTCCGATTGCATCGGTTCTCTTAAAACGCATTTTTAATAATTGAAAAATTTTCTTATCTATTTCTTGTATTTCTTCCCTGTTTTTATCTAATTCACAGCTCATTCAATCATTTTGCAATAATACTTTTAAATAAATTTGCATTCCCAATTAAATGGCAGACGACAAAATAAAAACAATTTTAAATAATTTTAAGAACGACATAGGACAATCAGTTTCAGAGCTAACTAAGGATGAGGAATCTTTTGGAATTGACTCATCATCCGGAACTAGATTTTACATTATTAGTAACTATAGCATAACTAAAGAATCAAATGATAATATTGTTATAGATGGAAAAATTTCTAAGAGTTACGTAATTATAGCATCAGGAAAAACAAAAAATTTGATACCTGTTCCTAAGATTATTGATAAAAAAATAGGAACGTATCACAGAAGATTTGTTCCGACTAGAGAAGTATATTCTGCCAGATCTTTATTGTAATTCTCGTTTTAGAGTTTTGTGAGCATTATTTATTTCTTTGAATTTTTCTGTATCTCCTCCTTCTTTATCAGGATGATGTTCTTTTGCAAGATCTTTATATTTTTTATTAATAACGTCCAAATCTATTTCATCATGTTCTAAACCAAGAGTTTCTCTGGCGAGTTTTCTTTTTTCTTTAACATCGTGTTCTTCTCTATACTTCGCAACAAATTCATCAACAGTCATTCTTTCTTCAACTAAAGCTGTTATTTCTAATTCTAAAACTTTGTAAATTACTGCTAAATTTTCAACAAATTTCCCAGTAGAATTATAACTAAAGTATAAATGTTGTTTGTCAAAATACCAAGAAACGTGTGCTGGTGCTCGTTTTATTGCAATTCTTTCAAGTGAAACATCAACATCATCTTCAATAACGCCAATAGTTCCTAAAAGTTTAATGATATTATTCTTTATTTGTAATGCTCGTCTATCACATGAGTCTTTTATGTGTATTTTTTGGATTTCGTGTCCTTTAATTGTTATATTTGTCATGAGTTAAGGGATCTTGTTTTTATTATAAATCTATTTGAATAATTAAACTTATAAATAATTAATAATTTTAACCTTGTAAGGTGATAAATTATGGCAGCAACTCCAAAGGGACCGCAAAAAGTTAGAATTGATTACAACATTGATAAACCAACGTACGACGATTTTGTTAGAATGTGTAGCAAAAAAGGATATGTTCCAACAGTTGTAGTTGAACGTTTAATGAAAAAATATGTAGAACAAAGCGGACAACTTTAACTAAGTTTTATTTTCCTTGTATTGCTCTTTTGCGAAATTCACTATTTCTTTTGTGAGTCGTTCTTGAGCATCGGTGTAGTGATGATCAGCACCCTTAAGTATTTTCATTTTAGAATTCTTTATTCGTTTATGTAGTTCTATGCTTTTTACTAATGGAACTATTTTATCCTCATCTCCGTGGATTATTAATACAGGTTCAAGTATCTTTTCTGCTGCAGCATAACTGTCATGAGAACCATAATCTTTAAAGAATTTCATGTTTATTTTTGCTTTATTTTTTGTTGTTTTTTTATTGACTTTCATTAATTCTCTGAGTACATAAATACTACTTTTAACCATTTCATGTATGTCATAATATGTTGGCGGGCTTATTAATGTTAAAAATTTAAAGGGCTCAATAGATGCAGCCATGATTCCTCCTACTCCTCCGAAACTTGATCCAATAAATCCAATTTGAGTATATCCTTGTTTTTCTAATTCATGTTTCGCACTTAATATGTCATCGATTGTTTCTGTTAGTGTTAAATCATTATATTCTCCTGCACTTTCTCCATGACCTAATAAATCAATTCTTAATGTTGAAATACCCTTTTCATTAAGTTCTTGTTGAAACGATACATACTGTACATGATCTTTGCTTGCTCCAAGCCCATGACAGATTATTACAATTAGATCTGACCCTACATCGGACTGTGTGCCGCATAGAATTTGACCTTTTGAATTTTGAAAATATATCTTTTTCATGGTTTTCAAGAAGCGTGCAGATATTTAAATACTATATCATATTAACGAATAGAGAACCTTAATCTAGAAAGGATTAGTTAATTCTAGTTTACGAAGATCTTGTAACTTTGTATCAATAGCATACATAAATTCTTTCACTTCACTTGAATCAGTAAGACGATGTTGTAATCTAAATGAATTATAAGTATTAAACACAAAACTCAATTCAGAATGTACTTTAAGTATTTCATAAACAACACTACCAACCGTGCTTTCTAAAGATTCAACATCATATTTTTTAGGCAAGGATTTATGCATACTAAGCATTTTGTTTATTACTCTTGCAAGTGACCCTTTATTATTATTTCTTATGATCTGAGGCCTTGTCTCAAATTCATATTCCTGTTCCATTACTTCTTTTTTTATAGGGTCATTTTCCATTTCTTCTTTTGTATATTTTGGTGTTGAATGAACCATATTTGCCCAAATATTGAAATTTATGCTAGCTGTTTGCAAATCGATTTCAGCATTAAGAGCCGCTGAGTAATCTGCAAGAATATCTAACGGAACATCATAGAATTTATTTGTAGCTGTGGCAGCATCTCTTAATCTAAAAATTTTTTTATAAGTAGACCATCTTGGAATTAATGATTCTGTTGATAAAGTTATACTATCATAAAATGATTTTAATGGAATTTTTAAAAATGTTAATTTATCATCACAAAAAATATCTTCTGTGTCCGCACCGGGTTCCGTTGGTTTATATGTTGGGTTGTAAATAATATCTCCATTAAAAAATTCTTCCAAATCTTTTGCACCTGGAGCTACATTAAGGTTAACCTCAAAATATTTAAGATGACTAGCAAAGTCAATTATTTTTAAAAATTCATTTTCATTTAATTCAAGTTTATCTTTTTGATTCATGTTATTCTTGAACAATGAATACACTAATAATATTTAAATATTCTTAATGAGTATTAAAACTATCTGCATTTATTAGTCAACATATTTATAAATAATAATCTTATAGCATTCATTTATGAAAGAATTCCTGCACAAAATAGCACAAGAGTTATTGCTAAATTCGGGACAATATGCGGTATTCTATATTTTAATGAATTTTAGTAAAGATGGATCTTTGTATTTTGCTAATTTTGGTCATGTTATTTTACTTATTGCCTTAGCCATTCAAACGCTATTCCTTATTAAATTCGGTTCAATTCCAAAGATGCGTTTTTTTGGTTCTCTAATTGCACCTTTTGTTTATACATTAGTAGAACTTCCAGAAGGTCCAACGGCTTTGCTTAATACAGCCCACGTATTATTTTGGACATTTTCCTTAATAACTGCAGGAATTCAATCAGGAACCCTACTCACTAAAAATCTAAAAATAAAGAAAATCTATGAAGTAACTTTAGTTATGATTAATGTTCTTATTTTCCTTTGCATTTATTTATACTTTGATTTATACATGTTGTATAATGATGAAGTTATAGCAGGTACAATGACTTCAATAGAAATGAAAGAACAACTAGAATTTTACAATTTAGGTAAAGGCATGGTTGAATTGATCAAAGATGCAACACATATCTACATCTTGCTTGCAGGACTACTTATGGGTTCTGCTATTGCTTGGAGCAGAGTTCAAGTAATTGCATTAAAAGATAAAATCCATGAAGCATTTGGAGAATATGTAGATACAAAAATTAGAGATAAAATTTTATCAAAGAACTCTATTAGTGAGCGAAAAAAAGTAACAATATTATTTTCAGACATAAGAGGATTTACAGGATTAAGCGAAAAACACACACCTGAGCAAATAATTTCAGTGCTTAATACATGTTTTTCTGCATGGGACAATTATGCCAAAAAAAATGAGGGAATCATAGATAAGTTCATTGGAGATGCAGTAATGATAATATTTGATGATTCAAAAAACGCAACTTCTTGTGCGAACGAGTTTCTATCTAATCTTTCATCACTTAACAATACATTAAGTAAAAAAAGTTTGCCTGTAATTTCAGTTGGTGTTGGAATCCACACCGGAATAGCTATTGCGGGCACAATAGGCAGTACATCGAGAAAGAACTATACGTTCATTGGAGATGCAGTAAATGTTGCGTCTAGATTAGAAAGTCTATGCAAAGAATATAATTGTCCATTAATTATTAGCGAAGAGGTTTTTAAAGAACTTTCAAACAAAAAACAATTTAATAAGCTTAATAATATAATTCTTCGGGGTAGAAAAAAATCTACATCAATTTATGGGTTAAAAGGTTAACTAGCTGAGAAAAAATATATCTAAAAACTTTTATTTTAAAATTAACTTAAACTTATATGTGCTTAGGAATAATTATGTGTTTCAGAAACATTTCCTCATATGCTTGACCCATTGCTGCATACATAAATGTACTTATTTGCTTCAACCAATCTTTTTCTGTTAACCATGCACCTTCTATGTAAATATCATATTGGTCTGGATCCATTGCATTAACATCATATATCAATAAATTATTGAATTTATTTTTATCAAATACAACCATGTGATCAGTATTATTCCATTTTCCATCAGGCAAAATAAATCCAAAAACTGCAAGACCTGATCCGTGCTCATTACAGATTTCTCCAATAGTCTTTACAGTTTTTCGATATTCTTTCTTAATGTGAGGAAAATCTAAATTTTGAAAAACTTGAAGAACTTCTCGCGTGTGAATTCCTTTGCCTTGTTTCCAGTTTGGAAAATATTTGAGAGTTTCAGCCGTAGTTGTCTTCAGATAAGCTGCCATCGATGAAGGAACACAATTTGCCATAGTTTCATCAACATCTAAAGGCAAGCTTCTACCTTCAGGAATTACACCATAAGAATACATGTGAGCAAGATCAACAATCCAATGCTCTCCTTCATAGACTCCGTTTTTATCATAATCTCTGGGCATAGTTTCAAAAAGGAGGAATATTACTTAATTTAAAAGATTTTCTTGAATAACAATTATTTGGAATATCGATACTCTTTGCTACATAATAAAATATAATAGCCCCGCCCATTGTTCTAATTTATATAAGTAGCTCCGAGAATGTAACACAAACACTCGAAGTTCAGTCAGGGCTATTATACTTTTTTTTCGTAGAATGCTGTTTCACGATAATCTTCTTTTTCAATGGCGACTAATGAGAAACCTAATTTTTCATAAATTTGTCTTAATTTTATTTCATTTGCATTTGTATCTACTCTCAATAATCCGATATTATTTTCTTTGGCTTTCGTTTTAGCAAATTCTACCATTAGTTTAGGTAATCCCTTACCTGAAAACACAGGATCTACACATAACCAGTGAATGTATAATGCGTGTTTATGATTATTTTTATCAATAGACTGCCAGTCTTGACTATTCTGATTTGTTTGAAATATTGCTGCAGCTGCAGGTTTTTTATCGATTAATAGCACATAAAACTCAGAAGATTTAGCGTATTGCAATAAGAATTTTGAATTAAGATTCTCTAATCGCCACCATTTAGAAGGATTCTTTCCACTTTCAAGAAGCCATGTTGCAGCCTTCCTCATAACATCTATAGCTTTATTCATATCATTTAGAATATTAATTACTTTCTCATTGTTTGCCATACGGTATATTATCAGAGACATTTAATAAATTTTATGATAAAACCTTTTACGCGTAGAGAAAAGTGCTTTTCGTGTGCCATTAAATAGCCCACGAAGCGAGCACGATAACTACTAGCCCCGCTCGGATTTGAACCGAGGTCCCAGCCTCCAGAGGGCTAGATGATTGGCCGCTACACTACGGGGCTGAAATAAGTATTCTGTTTATCGGCTATCAGTATTAAGATCTTAAGAATAATTAATCACTTTTTAAAGCTTTTTCATCAGTTTAAATATTATAACATTTATAAATGATTAGTTACTACTTCGAAGACATGAACAACATTACGGAAGTTTTGGCGAATGAAATTCTAGGGACGGAAAACTATATCCTAACAGATAGCGGTCCATTAGTTTCAACGAATGGGTCTACTACTGACCATTTATTCGAGTCACAAACATTTGGATCATTGGACGATAATATTTTAACAACAGCATTAAATGATATTAACTTAACTGAAAAATGGTTTTCCAAAGAAAATGTATATACTGTGCCAAAAGTTTCTGAAGAACTCAAAAGATATAGTACTTTGATTAAAAACAAATATGATTACCTTAGAGCCAGACAAAATTCAATTAAAACTATTGGATACAAATATTCTAAAAGCAATCATTACAAAAAGAAATTCATAAAACGTAATCCAATTCACTTAGATGTAGCTCAATTTAATGAACAATTGCTGTCAGAGTTAGCATTTTCAGGAATAAAATTAATTAATAAAGTAAAAAAGAAAGTTTTGACTGTAAATGAAAAAGCAGATTATTTTGTAAATTTTGTTGAATCACTTGAAGAATCATTAAAAATTAAAAGAGATACAAATAAAAAATATGAAGATAGAGTTTCCGAGAATTATGATTTGAAAACTGATGAAGAATTAGTTGGTCGTGCTTTGTATGAATCTCAATTTATGAATAAATCTGTAAGTGTAGTTTCTTCAGACTTTGATATTTTGTGGCTTGTTATTGGTGCATCTCTTGTATTGCCAGGCTTTAATGAGCATAATTTACACGCGTATATTATCAATAATGACAGCATAACAAGATTATCAGATCCGCTCGAGTATGAAATTAGCCAAACCAGATTTATTGAAGCGCACGGTGTTTCTGCTGTTAAGAAAGCTTCTGATGATTTAGCTAATCTTTCCAAATTGGCAACATCATTTGTAGAACAAACTTATCAAGAAATTATATTTGACTATCTTCAAAATCAAAACCAAGGCCGTCCTTAGTTGTTGCAATTACGGTTTCAGCAATTTGAATATGATCTACATGTTTTCTGTAAGAAGTTAATGCGCTTTTATTTTCAGCAATTATCACTGCACCATGCGTAAATCCTTTTGCCATTTTGTGAACATTTTTTCCACAGTAAATAGAAGTTACACCTTTAATTTTAGTTTTTAATTTTTTTATTGATTGTAGTGTTTTTTTTATTTGTGCAGTTGTTACATTCTGTTTCCACTTGAATAATGCAATGTGTATGTACATGTTTTCACCTTTGTTTTAATTAAAGATAATTGGAGCGGCATCTTTTTCTTTAAAGTAGTATGGTCTGTCTTCTTTCATTACTAGTTCTAATCCTTCTTGTTCTGCAATTATTTTCTTTTTGAATGTACGCGAACCGTTTTCGTAAGCACATAATACGTTATGCCAAGGGGACGCACTGACAGTTACATCTTCAACAAATCTCCAACTATATTTTGTTCCTTCGTTTGTAGAAGGGTGACAAGATAATCTTATTGAATCTGGAAAGTTAGCTTTTATAAGTTTAGTGTATGCTTCGCCTCTAATAATCATTGATTTTGCAAGTTCTTTAGCTGATTTTATCATTTGTCTTTTTGACATGTCATCTGGCCAAATCTTTTCTTGCTGCATAAATATGTTCATTCCATTATACAATATAGTTATATCTTGGTCATTCATTATTTTGTCTGTTAATTCTTCTTCAGAGTACCCAAACTCATGTATCATGTATTCAATAATTTTTTCTTTTTTCATTCTAGAATTGACTAAATCATACATTGTGTGCCAGTTTAGTGGAAGCGAGCCAACTAGTTGTTTACACTTATCTTCATATTCTTTTACATGTGCATCAGGAATTTTCACTAAGTCATTAAATACATATCCATCACTTACTATATTTAACTTAACTCCTGGAGCATAAACTTTCTTCATGTCTTTGATAAATTTTGAAAATTGATTAAATGAAGCTTCTTCTGCACCGTCTGGCAGGTATCCTAAGACTTCTGTAACATTATTGGATGATTTTGAAGGAAATCCTGGCATCGTAAAAGAAATAGGTGCATTTCCAACAACGCAAGGTAAAATTTTGTCTTTAAATGCCTGTTTTCCGACAGTTTCGAACTTGTCTATTTCAGCAGGACCTAATACTATGTATTTGCTGAAAACGTTCAAAACGTCTTCAATTGTCGTTTTAACTTCATTTTCCGAGGTTTCTGTTACCATCACACAGTTGCGAATTTGCAACAATATATAAATGTTTTCATATTATTATCACTAGAAAAAGACAACAATCAAATAAAAGTTATTAGAAAAAATAATCAAGACTAGACTCTCTTCATATTCTCAAATAAAAAGGGCATCTCGTTTCTTCTTTTAGTCAAATATTCAATCAAGATTGTACGTTTTTCTCTTAGAATTTTTACTGAATGTTCTAATTTATCAATCAAATTTTCATAATCCTTAGGAGGTATATCAATATTTACAAAATGTTTTGGCATGTGTTCTTTTAGAATTGCAGGAATATCTTCTGCTTTTTCCATGTCAAAGCTTTCTAAAAGCTTTTTTTCACTCATTTTTATATCATTTGCTTTGAGTTCCAGATACATCTTAATGTCCCAGAGTATTTGTATATCTTCTTCCCATTTTTTTCGGGCATCAATAATTGTTAAAATATACTCATAAGCTTTAGATATGTTCTCTTCTAACAGAAGAAAATAATAGTCTTTTTGTAATTCATTAGCTACAGACATAAAATAATTAGTTTCTATAGCCAAAAGATCTCCAGAAACGGTTCCTGATTGACACAGAGTTGGACCCACAACTCTAGGGTTCTTTGGATATTTCAAGAATAAACCTGAATTTGATTCAAGAAGTTTTTCCCAAATGTTATTGTTTTTCCAAGCATCTTTGTAAGTTTCTATGTTCTCATTATGTATAAACATGCTAATACAATAATCTTCAAATATAAAAAAGTTTCACTGGACATCTTTAGAAATAGGGTTTTTATACAACTTAAACTTTCAATTATTATGGTTAAACAAATAATCAGCAAGGCATTTTTTGGAAAAAACAATTGTTTGAAAGCATATCTAAATGAGAATCTTGATTTTTACTTTGAATTCGGAAAAACTGAAGATGAAAAGACTTGGTCTTGGAAAAAAGTTAAGATGAATGATGATGAACTCGGGCAAATTCTTAACGTTTTAGAAAATAATGAACAAAGCGTTAGTTTCTTTCATGATTATAAGGGAGAAAAAACACAGATTTGGATTAATAAGAAAGATAAATTTTTGTTTATCAAGGTCAAAGAGCTTAGTAAGAGCCTCACTACAGGAGAGCAATTTGTCTTAAGGGAGTTAATTAAGTATGCCATTTTAAGAATAAATATGAATATTTAACTTTTTATACTCCCTTAATTTTCTTTTTTTTATGATTGATGAATTCAAGAGACATTATTATTCTAGACAAAAAGAGATTCAAACAAGATTAAAAGAATTTGAAAAATTCAGAAAATCTTCAGATAAAAAGCTCTTTGAAGAAGTTGTTTTTTGTGTATTTGCAGCAAATAGTTCTGCAACAATGGCTCAAACTGCTTTAAAATTATTGAAACCTATATTATTCACAGGTACGCTTGAAGATTATCAAAAGACTATCGAGAAAAAAGTTCGTTTTTATAATATTCGTTCAAAGTATCTTTATGAAAACCGTTTAGTGATGGAACGTTATGACAATTTCTTGAACCATCTTGAATCTTTAGAACATCACGAACGACGTTTGTTTATTAAAACTAATTTCAAAGGTTTTGGAATGAAGGAATCTTCTCATTTTTTGAGAAACATTGGATTCAAGAATTATTGCATTATTGATAAGCACGTTTTGAATCTGATGACTGAGTTCAGTGTTCTGAATTCTGCAAATCCTCCGAAGAATGTTGATGATTATTTAACAATTGAAAAAAAGATCATTAATTTTGCAGAAGAAAATAATTATAATATAGATGAGTTGGATTTAGCTTTATGGAGTTTCAAGACAGGAAAAGTTATGCGCTAATTATTTTATTTTCTCTAGAAATTTAGATTTATCATATCCGGGCACTTCTTTTCCCCAAAGTACAAAGATTCTATTTATTTTAGTCCAGTATTTTTTTGGAGCAATTTTCATCAATTCTTTCTCCGTTTCTTCTGGCGTTAAAGTTTTAACAAATCCAAATACGTTTGAAATTCTATGAACATGTGTATCTACACATATTGCATCTTTTCCGTAGATTTCTCCGAGTATAAGATTGGCCGTTTTTCTTCCTACGCCAGGAATTAAAAGCAACTCTTCTATTTTTGATGGAACTTTTCCATTATGATTTTTTACTAAAAGCTGCGCAGCTTGCACTAGGTGTTCTGCTTTTGTATTATTGTAGTTGATTGAGTGTATGATTTTTTTTATATCTAAGGGTAAAGATTTTGCAATTTGTTCAAG